>DPSB01000434.1:1487-6226 GCA_003537495.1 Cytophagales bacterium
AAAAAGCAGTAGTTTGGTTGGGATTGCAATTGAAAAAACCGGTACTAAAACTCACCAACCACGACTACATGGAGCATGGTATGGGCGATATAATTACGGAGTTTGGATCGGCCTATCAGGTAAATATTAAAATCTTTAACGCATTACAACACACCATCACCGGTTGGCCCGGAGGTAAACCCAATGCCGATGATTCGCACCGGCCTGAGCGTGCAAAGCCATTTCCAAAACGCGCTATTATTTTCAGCCCGCATCCCGATGATGATGTGATTTCAATGGGTGGAACTTTTATTCGGTTGGTGGATCAGGGACACGAAGTGCATGTGGCCTATCAAACTTCAGGTAACATTGCCGTGTTTGATGATGACGCAATCCGCTTTGCCGATTTCGTTCGCGACTTCAACCAATCGTTTGGTTTAAGTAAAGCCGATGGCGAAAAGTTCTATGAAAAGATTGTGCGCGACATCAAAGAGAAAAAACCGGGCGCGGTTGATAGTCCGGAGGTAATGAAGATCAAGGGCTTGATTCGCAGAGGCGAAGCCAAAGCTGGTTGTCGTTATACCGGTATTCCGGATACACAGGCACATTTTTTAGATATGCCTTTTTATGAAACCGGAACCGTTAAGAAAAAACCTATTGGGGAAAAAGATATTCAGATTATTGTTGATCTGATTGAACAAATAAAACCTCACCAGATTTATGCTGCGGGCGATCTTTCCGATCCGCATGGTACGCATCGGGTTTGCCTCGCAGCTATTTACCAGGCTGTAGATAGATTGAAGCACAAAGATTACATGAAAGATTGTTACGTGTGGTTGTATCGCGGTGCATGGCAGGAGTGGGATATTGATCAGATTGAAATGGCCGTGCCACTCAGTCCAGATGAATTGTTGCGCAAGCGCAGAGCAATTTTTAAGCACCAATCTCAAAAAGATAGTGCTGTGTTTCCGGGCAGCGATAAACGCGAGTTCTGGGTGCGGGCCGAAGATCGCAACCATGCTACAGCAGAAGCCTATAACTTATTGGGCTTAGCCGAGTATGAAGCGATTGAAGCTTTTGTGAGATACCATTTTTAAAGGTTACCAGTTGCCTGTTTCAGGTTACCGGTAACTGGAAACCGGTAACTTATAAATTAAACTATAATAAAACAGAACTACATGTCATCGCACTTCGTCTCCTGGAACGTAAACGGAATCCGCGCGATTATTAAGAAAGAATTTGTAGCGAGTGTGCGCGCTATGGCTCCCGATGTAATGGGCTTGCAGGAAACCAAAGCAGCGAAGGAGGAAGTATTAGCAGCTTTGGAAGTATTGCCAGAGTATAAAGTGTATGCAAACTCATCCAAAGCCCGCAAAGGGTATTCTGGTACCGCCATCTTAACAAAGACTGAACCGATAGATGTTACTTATGATATGGGCATTGATGTGCACGATCAGGAGGGGCGGGTTGTGACGGCTGAATTCTCAACATACTTTTTTGTAACGGTTTATACACCCAATGCAGGCGAAGGTTTAGCGCGATTGGATTATCGCCAAACGTGGGACGATGCCTTTCGGGAATACCTGGTTTGGTTAAACCGCAGAAAGCCGGTAATTGTGTGTGGTGATTTTAATGTGGCGCATAAACCCATCGACCTTGCACATCCAAAAGCGAATTACAACAAGTCGGCCGGTTATACCCAACAAGAGATAGATGGGTTTGATAAGTTATTGAACACTGGTCTTGTTGACACCTTCCGCCATTTTTATCCGGAAGAAGTAAAATATTCGTATTGGAACTTTGTAACAAACGGTCGCGCCAAAAATGTAGGCTGGCGTATTGATCATTTTTTGGTGCCGCAAACAATAATGCCTTTTGTAAAAGATGCTATGATCTATAACGAGTATCATGGTTCAGATCATTGTCCGGTGGGATTGAGGATTGGGATTTAGAATACATCCCAGAAGTTGCGTAAAGCCAACTTCTTAACAAGTAATGGCTATTTGGAAAACAAATAGTGAATCCCAACCTGTGCTGTGATGGTATGCTGATATACCGATTGCTCGTGTCGGATGGTTGGTAATCCAAATGAATATTTGCTTCTAATGGTCATATTAATTTTCTCAGTTATTCTAGGTCTTATCCCCGCTCCAATGAAAATAGTCGGAAAAAAGGTCTGTGTCTGGACGTAGTCAGTCAGGTGGATAACCGTTACATTATCATTAATAGTTGTTTCTCTTGTGCGGTATGAACTTGCCGTTGTTTTAAGATTCAAATTACCTCCACCTTCAATAAAGAAAGGAAGTTGTTTAGAGTTGTTAAGATAGTATCCAATCCCGATGGGAACTTGCAGGTAGTTGGAGGTGAGTCCAGCAACATCAACTGTATTAGAAGTAGTTTGCTTTGATGAATAGAATTTTTCTTGAATATAAAACACCCCACTTTCAAAGAATAATCGCTCGGAACTTCTGGGGAACTGTAAGATTAAGGTAATGCCAGGTGCAACAAATCGAGTCGAGGAGAACTGGTTAGGTTCAATATGATTGTAGGTTTGAGTGAGGTCGGTGGTAGATGCTCCAGTTGCATTTACAGCAAGCCCAATCTGAGTTCTTGACCATGGCTTTTGAGATATATTTTTTACGCCACCCGTACATGCATTATAGTGGTTAAAAACATTGATTAGTGATTTTTCATTCAGTGCAGATTTCATAACCCTTGCTGTGGCGGTGTTACAGTCTGAGAATTTTAGATTGAGTATTCCTTTAAATTCGGGCTTGGTTCTTAGATAAGTTTTTCCATCGACAATTCGCTCTTCTACAATTTCGCGAAGTCTGAAAATTTCGTGTTCGTTGGTCTCCAAAAAAAAGTGAGAGTTTGCCAGGAGTAGGGTTGCATTTCCGTAAACCAGAATTTCCGCAAAATTTTTAGCAACAGTGTTATCAATAGTGTAGGTTAAGGATTTGAAATGACCTTCGTTATCTATTCCGTATCCAGCTAGTTGTTGTGGTGAGTATGTGGTCGATTCGTTGGAACCATTTCTAAATGTACATAAAGCAAATTGAGATGATCTTTCTTTATAAAGAATAGATCCGCGAATGGTGTCCGATGTAGTAGTAATAATGTAGCCTGGACGATAATCACTCTGTGCAGCTAATTTTAAGCTGATTAAAGTAATAAGACAAATAAGCCAATATCGCATAAAGAAGATTGTTTGGATTAAATAGTTAAACCGATTTCTGCGTTACCGGATTGATGTTAATTCACGAAGTCCGCTCAATCTGCGCTCCCAACTTCATCAATCTCTCTTCAATATCCTGATACCCTCTGTCAATCTGTTCTACATTCGAAATTTCACTTTCACCTTGTGCGGATAAGGCCGCAATCAACAAAGCAACTCCGGCACGAATGTCCGGTGATGACATCTTAATTCCACGTAAAGGGTTTTTCCTATCAAGTCCAATTACAGTAGCACGATGTGGATCATTCAGAATAATCTGCGCACCCATATCAATCAGTTTATCTACAAAGAACAACCGGCTCTCAAACATTTTCTGATGAATAAGTACCGTCCCTTTCGCCTGAATAGCTACAACCAACACAATACTAATCAGATCAGGCGTAAAGCCTGGCCACGGGGAGTCGGCAATTGTTAGGATTGAGCCATCAATAAAGGTTTCAATCTCATACCGTTCCTGTGCAGGAATATGAATATCATCACCTCTGAATTCCATCTTCACGCCCAATCGTCTGAATATTTCAGGAATAATTCCCAGCATTTCAATACGGCAATTCTTGATCGTGATTTCAGATTGCGTCATCGCAGCAAGACCGATGAAGCTACCAATCTCAATCATATCGGGCAGAATGGTATGCTCGGTACCGTTAAGTTTAGCTACACCTTCAATGATAAGTAAGTTAGAACCAATGCCACTGATCTTAGCGCCCATGCGGTTAAGCATCGCGCATAGTTGTTGCAGGTACGGTTCGCAGGCTGCATTGTAAATAGTGGTGGTGCCTTTTGCCAATACTGCTGCCATCACAATGTTAGCGGTACCGGTTACGGAAGCTTCATCCAGCAACATGTATTTGCCTTGTAGGTGCGAGGCATCAATATGAAAAAGATTGTCTTCGGTTTCGTATTTAAAACGAGCACCTAAGTTTTGAAAACCGATAAAGTGGGTATCTAATTTTCTTCTTCCGATTTTATCGCCACCGGGTTTTGGAATGCTGGCTTTTCCGTAGCGCGCCAGAATGGGGCCGAGTAACATTACTGATCCACGTAAAGCCGCAGCCTTTTTTCTGTATTCGGGTGTTTCGAGATAGGCTGTGTTAACGGTTGCCGCAGTAAAGCGATAAGAACCCTTGCTTAGTTTTTCAACTTTGCAACCGAGGTCGCCAATTAACTCAATCAGTTTGTTTACATCTACAATGTCGGGTATGTTGTGAATGGTAACCGGTTCTGCGGTAAGCAACGGTGCGCACAAAACCTGAAGTGCTTCATTCTTGGCACCTTGTGGAATAATTTCGCCCTTCAGCTTAACTCCACCTTTTATTTTAAACGAACTCATTGATCGCGTCTGCGGTGTTGGTGACGGTTTTTCTTGAAAGGTCTGTTGCCGCGGGGTTGATTGCGGTTATCATTGCCTTGTGGGCGCTGATTTTTTGCACGCTGCTCGCGATATAATTTTTCAAACAGATTTTCTTCACGAACTTTATCTAAGCTCAACGTAAGCTTTCCTTTCGATAGGATCTGAATATCT
>DPSB01000239.1 GCA_003537495.1 Cytophagales bacterium
GCAATTCTTTTCTGGGTGCAACTTCGGCCATAGTATTTTCCAATAAGTACTTGCCGGGTTATTAGGTCTTCTGTATAAGTAATCTACCAATAGCAAACATTATCGTTAAGAAACAAAAAACCCGGAGTGAATTCCGGGTTTTATTCTACGCCTTGCTTATGCTTACTTCTAAGCCACAACTTTTCGCCACACACAAGGGGATTCTTCGCTGCGCTCAGAATGAATACTCACCCTTTTCAATCAACACCTTCGCTACTTTACGTCTTGCGTTTTTCAAATTGTAAGGTTCTACTTTCGTGAAACGTTTTAAGCCCATCAGCATCAAGCGTTGTTCATCGCCCTCGGCAAAAGAAGTAATGGCACTCTTACCCGCAGCAGCAGCTTTTTCAATGGCATGGTGTAAATAAATCAATGCCATTTCTTTTTCTACTTCGCACGCTTGTTCACCCCGCAGACTGATTAATTTCTCTACACGCAACAATACCGATTCGGCTACGTAACCTTCAATCAGCATATCAGCCAGGTTCATTAAAATCTCCTGCTCTTCCGAAAGTTTCATCATAAACTTCTGCACGGCTGCACCACTCACCATCAGTCCGGCTTTTTTCAGATTGCGCAACGCTTTCTTCTCTTTCGCGAATAAGGCTGTATCATCATCGCTACCAAAATCCGGTATCGACATTAATTCTTTTTGTACGGCCATAGCGGGGTTCATCAAATCGAGATGACCTTTCATGGCGCGCTTCAACAACATATCGATGGTAAGCAGGCGATTGATTTCATTCGTGCCTTCAAAGATGCGGTTGATGCGGGCATCGCGATACGCACGATCCATCGGCCCTTCGGCCGAGAAACCCATACCACCATAAATCTGTACACCTTCATCTACACTGTAATCCAACACTTCGGAACCATGTACTTTCAGAATGGCACACTCAATGGCAAATTCTTCCAATGCTTTCAATCGCGCTTGTGCGGAATCCATACCGGTCGCCATGAATGCGTTGTAAGCATCGTCAATATTCTGGCTGGCGCGATAATGTGCCGACTCAGAAGCAAAGATGTGTGTAGCTACATCGGCCATCTTATGTTGAATGGCACCGAATGTTGCCAGCGAAACACCAAACTGTTTGCGCTCTTTTGAGTAGTTGATCGCTTTACTTAAAGTTGCTTTCGATCCGCCCACAGCAGCAACACCCAACTTTATGCGACCGATGTTTAGAATGTTTACGGCAATCTTGAATCCGTTTTCGCGCTCACTTAATAAATTTTCAACCGGTACTTTACAATCGTTAAAGAAAATCTGGCGGGTAGAAGAACCTTTAATACCCATCTTCTTTTCTTCTTCATTCATGGTAATGCCGCCAAATGCTTTCTCTACGATGAATGCACTCAGGTTTTTGTCGTTATCGATTTTTGCAAAAACCACATACACATCGGCAAAGCCACCGTTGGTGATCCACATCTTCTGGCCGTTGATAACATAGTGTTTTTTATCAGCTGAAAGCACGGCTTTTGTTTTACCTGAGTTGGCATCGCTACCCGAATCAGGTTCAGTTAAGCAATAAGCTGCTTTCCACTCGCCCGAAGCCAGTTTGGGAATGTATTTTTTCTTCTGAGCGTCATTGCCATAATATAGAATCGGTAGTGTGCCAATACCGGTGTGTGCCGAAATCGCGACAGCAAAGGAATGACCCGCACCCAATACTTCGGCCACCAGCATGGTTGTGTTGAAGTCCATACCAAAGCCACCGAGTTCTTGTGGTACCGAGGTGCCGAGTAAACCAAGTTCACCGGCTTTGTCCAATAGCTGCGGCATCAGTTCCGGATTTTTCATCGAATCAATTTCATCCAATCGCGGATGAATCTCCTGCTTCAAAAAATCCTTACACGTTTGTGCAATCATCTTTTGCTCTTCATTGAAATCTTCAGGTATAAAAACCTCGTGTGCCTGTGTCTCCCGGATCAGGAATTCTCCACCCTTGATCGCTTGCCTTTGTTCTACTGCATTCATAGTCTTTAGTATTGAGTAAATAGTCCTGAGTAATGGTTTTCGGAATCACAAAGTCTCAGGACTCTAGACTAAGGACTCGTTACTAATTTCTAATTCAGCATCTCATAAATCCCCGCTACCCCTTGTCCGCCACCAACACATGCGGTAACCATTCCATACTTCTTGTTGCGTCTGCGTAGTTCGTTAAAAAGTTGTACCGATAACCGTGCACCGGATGAACCGAGTGGATGACCTACGGCAATGGCCCCACCATTCACATTCAACTTGGTGCGATCAATGCCCAACTCTTTTACAACCGCCAATGATTGTGCGGCAAACGCTTCGTTCAGTTCAAACAAGTCGATATCATCTTGTTTCAGTCCGGCAATCTTTAATGCTTTTGGAATAGCTGCTACCGGACCAATACCCATGATGCGCGGATCAACTCCGGCAGTAGCATAGCTTACCATACGGGCAATGGGTTTAAGATTTAATTGTTTTACCATGCGCTCGCTCATTACGGCAACAAAAGCAGCCCCATCCGATGTTTGTGAAGAGTTACCGGCTGTAACGCTTCCACCCATCGCGAATACGGGTTTCAGTTTTGCCAATCCTTCAACGGTTGTGTCGGCACGAATACCTTCATCGGTAGCCACCACAAACTCGCGGGTTTTCTTTTTCATGTTTTCATCCACGTACGTTTCCTTAACGGTGATGGGCACAACCTCATCTTTGAACTTGCCTTCTTTCCACGCAGCAGCGGCTTTCATGTGCGACTCATAAGAGAACTGATCTTGTTCTTCGCGTGTAATTTTAAATTGCTTCGAAACTTCTTCAGCCGTAAGGCCCATGCTGGTGTAATACGTTGGGTTATTCTTGGCGATAGTATAGTTGAGTGCAGTTTTAAAACCCATTACCGGCACCAGCGACATTGACTCGGTACCACCGGCAATAATAATATCGGCTTGCCCCGCTTGTATACGTTGGCTGGCTATGGCAATAGTTTCCACTCCTGAACCACAGTAGCGGTTCACCACCATGCCGGGTGTATCAATACCCAATGCCAGTAAAGAAATCATGCGGCCCATTTGCATACCTTGATCGGCTTCGGGCACGGCATTGCCCACAATCAGGTCATCGACCATTTTGTTTTCCAATCCGGGTAT
>DPSB01000066.1 GCA_003537495.1 Cytophagales bacterium
GTGCGGCTTTCAGGTGAACAGGAAAAGGAAGTAGTAGTAGAAACTGATCCGGATTTGTTAGCCTCGTTGGGTTTAACAGTAAATGATCTGGTTACAAAAATTCAGAACTATAATAGAAGTGTGTCCGGTGGATTCATAGAGGAACTTGGTCGCAAGTATGTGATCAAAGGATTGGGCATTATTGAAAAGCCTGAAGACCTTGGCGATCTTGTGGTGGGCTATACCAGTCGCAAGAATGCAGTGGCAAATCCACAAACTAATGTTACCACAACAGCAGCGAATAGCAATTCATCTGATCAGGTGCCGGTGTTGCTTCGCGAAGTAGCCACGATTCAAATTCTGAATAAAGAAGCGAGTAGTATCGTGAGAGTAAATCAGAAACGCAGCATTGGTATGTCTATCTACAAAGAGACGAATTACAATACCGTAAATGCTGTGAATGAATTGATGGCCTCACTCGATGAGTTAAAAAAAACAGTTCCGGGTTATGAATTTGTCATCATCCAGAATCAAGGTAGGTTTATTCAGGGTGCTATAGACGAAGTAAAAGAATCCGGTCTCTTTGGTATTTTTTTCGCAGTGATAGTATTGTTTCTTTTTCTGCGCAGAATTGGCTCCACACTCATCATCAGTATTGTTATTCCCATTTCCATCATCGCAACGTTCAACCTGATGTACTTCAATGGGCTTACACTGAATGTAATGACATTGGGTGGATTGGCCCTGAGCGCTGGGATGCTGGTGGACATTGCTATTGTAGTGGTAGAAAATATTTTCCGCAAACGCGAAGAAGGACTAAGCGTGTTTGATGCCGCCATTGAGGGAACAGCCGAAGTAAGCGGTGCAATCACAGCATCAACGCTCACATGTATCGTGGTGTTCCTGCCCATTGTTTATTTGCAAGGACCCTCCGGAGAACTTTTTAAAGATCAGGCCTGGACAGTAGCTTTTTCACAAATCGCATCACTCTTTGTGGCCATCTTGGTTATACCCATGCTGTTCGCACAGTTTTTTCGTAAAGACAAAGTGTTCGCGAAAGAAAGAAAAGTTTTCTCTGATGAAAAGCACACCAGCTTTAAGAAGTATCGGTCAGTCTTGGAAAAAGTATTAAATCATAAGATGGCCTGGATTGTAACATCATTTGTCATGATACTGGGTACAGCCTTACTTCTTCCCGTCATCGGGAGCGAATATATGCCGCAATCCGACACACGAGCGATTTCAGTTGATGTAACGCTGACCAATGGAACACCGCTCGCGCGAACCTCAGCAACAATCAACCAGATTGAAAGTCAGCTGCAACAGTTATTCGAGGGACAGCTTGATAAAATCTATTCACACATCGGCCCTCAGCAAAGTCAATCGGGAATTAAAAACGAAAACGTTTACAATGAAAACAAAGCTACGATCAAGCTCATCTTCCGCGAAGACGTTGAACTTGACATCGTACCTGTTACTGCTAAATTATCATCTTACTTTGAAGCACTGCCCGGCATTGAAGCTACTTTCTCCAATGATGAAAGTGCGCTGTATGCTGTGATGGGCGAAGATGAAATGCCTCTGGTGGTAGAAGTAAGTGGAGCCGAATTTGAAAAGTTAAAACCACTCTCCGATTCCATCATGTTGGTGATGGCTTCCAACCAACATGTTTACGATCCCGTCTCCAACCTCGAAGAAGGCGTTCCGCAAATTCACGTGGACGTAGATAAATACAGAGCGGGGATTTTCAATTTATCGATTGATGATATCATTCTTCAGATTAAAGATCAACTAGAAGGAAAAAATGCAGGCACCATCGAGCGTGGTGGTGAAATGCAGGATATAAAAATAAAAGTACCAAAAGTCACTTTAGCAGGACTTCAAAACATAAAAATAAAAAGTGGACAGCAGGAATTTCCGCTAAGCGAGATTGCCCGCATTGATGTTGCCTATGCCAGCAACTCCATTCACAGGAGAAACCAAACCCGAACAGTATCTATTGGTGCGCGTGTAAACCCGAACGAACCCTATGATCAAGTTGTCAAGTCTATTCAAACTTCACTCTCCAAACTTTCCGTACCTCCACAATACAAAATAAGAGTTGCTGGCCAGGAGCTCAGGCGTCAGGAATCAGTAGACAACCTCACGTTTGCACTCATCTTGTCGATTGTATTGGTTTACATGGTACTCGCTTCGCAATTCGAATCATTGCTGCATCCTTTCACCATTTTGCTTACCATCCCCTTCGCTGTTGTGGGTGCAATCCTCGCTTTTTATATACTGGGTATGCCCTTAAACATGATGGGTTATATCGGTATCATTCTACTGGGTGGTATTGCCGTAAATAATTCCATTATGATTGTGGATTGCATCAATCAAAACAAAGAAAATGGAATGCCATTGCGCGCTGCTATTCTGGATGCTGCCGAGCGAAGGCTTCGCCCCATCATGATGACAACCATGACTACTATTCTAGGATTACTTCCCCTGACGTTGGGCTTCGGAGAAGGTGCTGCCTTGCGAGCGCCCATCGCCATTGCCGTAATTGGTGGAATGGTAACCTCAACGCTATTAACACTCATTATCATTCCTTGCTATTACGAAAGCATTGAAAATATTGTGAGTCGCATCGGTCGAAAGAAGGAAGTGAAAATTGAAGTTTCCAATGGGTAACAGCAGTCTGTTAAAAACAATCATCAGGAGGAAAGTCCTCATTTCGATGTTGTTCATCGGCTTCACGGTGATGGGTTATATTTCCTACACAAAACTTCCGGTCGAACTTTTTCCAAACGTTGAATTGCCCATCCTGATTGTGAATGTGAGATCTGCAACAGATGTTGATCCGAAGTATATGGAACGTCAGGCGATTGTTCCGCTCGAGAGTGCCATCAGTACACTGGAAGGTGTAGCTGAAATTACGGCCAATGCAGATAGCCGGCAGGGAATGATTTTCATCTCCTTTCAGCAAGGGGTAAATCTCAAATACGCTTACCTGAAGCTTGAACAGAAAGTGGGTGCAATCAAAACAAGCCTTACACCCGAATTTTTTGTAAACATCATCAAGATCGATTCTAAAGATTTTTTAAATGGGTTCATGGATCTACAGGTGTTGGGTAGTGGTGGTGTGGATCGTGTGCGAAACATTGCCGACCAATACATTACGGACAGACTGAATGATGTGGATGGCGTAGGTGGTGTAGAAGTTTTTGGTGGGCGACAAAAGACTGTGGAGATTATCATGCGTTCCGCGATTTGCGAGGCAAATGGCATTACACCGAATACGATCAGCAATGTACTTTCACGCAACTCAAACAAAAGTGCCTTTGCCGGACAGGTGGAAATGGAAGGTCAGAAAGTTTTTGTGAATGTAACGGCTGAACTAAAAGACATTAAGAATATACAAAGCCTTGTGGTGTCAGAAAAAGGGCCTCTCCTGTTGAGTGATGTAGCCGATGTATTCTTTGGTGTGAAAGAGCAAACCTCACTGAGCCGCGTGAATGGTAAAGAAGCCGTTTCTATCCGCGTTTCGAAAGACCCGCAAGCTAACCTGATTGCCTTATCTGAAAGAACGCTGGAGGCAATCAACGCCATCAATAAAGATCTCGAGCCGATGGATGTGCAGATCATCGTGGAGAATAATCAGGCGGAAACAATGTCGAGAAACATTGATCAGATTAAAGAGCTGGCCATAACGGGTGGCCTGCTGGCCATCTTCGTGCTCTGGGTTTTTCTACGCAGGCTGAAATTCATCCTTAGTATTGCGTTGTCCATTCCCATCTCCGTTTTCACGGCCTTCAATTTCTTTTACGCATACGATATCTCCATCAACAGTCTTACCCTTATCGGAATGGCGTTGGCCATCGGTATGCTGGTGGATAATAGTGTAGTGGTAATTGAAAATATTTACCGGCATGTGGTTAATAAAGTTCCGCGCGAAGAAGCCATTGTGAGAGGAACCAGTGAAGTGATGCGCTCGGTTACTGCTGCCACACTCACCACGGTAACTGTTTTTTTACCGTTTATCTTTTCTACCAATTTTCTGGTAACACTCATTGGTACACATATCGGTGTGTCCATTATTTCTACCTTACTCGTTTCGCTGGTGGTGGCGCTCGTATTGATTCCTATGCTTGCAGATACCGCCATTCGCAAAAAAGATCAGCACGAAGCACCGCTGATTAAGAATGCATCCATCCGGCAGCGCATCATTCAAATATATGTGGTGCTATTGAAGTCTTGCTTTCGAAGACCGATGTTTACCGTTGTAGGTGG
>DPSB01000333.1 GCA_003537495.1 Cytophagales bacterium
AACAAAGGCTTTTGTGTATCGGCTGCAATACGAAAGGCTCCGTCTTTAAAAGGTTGCAATAATTCTTTGGTTCGGTTTTGTGTTCCTTCCGGAAATACCAGAATGTTGATACCCATATTGAGTATATCCTTCAAACGATCTAAACTCTTCTTGCGACTTTCATTACTACTGCGATCAACAACCACGCAGGTAGCGCGCGTAATCCAACCAAATACAGGCAACTTTAACAATTCTTTTTTAGCAAGCGGCCGAAACTGTCCGCGGATTGTCATGGCAATGCCGGGTAAATCTAAAAACGATGTGTGATTGCTCACATAGATATAAGCCTTGCCAGGAACAATGTTTTCGCGGCCAATCATTTCATAGCGGATAAAGGTGAGCATACTAAACACCCAACTCCAGGCTTTCATGAAAAAATAAGTGACCGCTACTGCATGTTGTCCAAAAAAAGCGGGAATAATAATACCTGGCAGAAACAGCAACATGAATACTGTAAACACCAGAAACACCCAGAAGATGTATAATCCCGAAAAGAAAGCAGCGATATACTTCACGTGATACTTAAAATAAAAACTCCCGAAAGGTGCGAATCTTTCGGGAATTGTAAGAAGCAACTTTTATAAATGGCGTCAGGAATTATAATTGGTAACACCGGGCACAGCCACCGGATAGAAACCATCGGCATTGGGAACGATAGGTGGCAATGCATTAAAATCAAACTGGGTTGGCATTATGCTAAGTCCGGAGTTGAGTGTTTTTTCAAATTCAAGTACATTGCCTGAGTAAGTGGCCATTCGTCCTAAGATTGCCGTCATCGTACTTTTTGCCCCGTTCTCTGTATCATCATATTTATATTCACGTTTCGCGATAGCAGCAAAAAGTTCATCATGTTCTGTTTGGTACGGATTGTTTTCTTTGGTACGATCGTATTGATACAACACTTTACCCTTTCGATCAACCATGTTGGCGGCACCAAAATAAATATTACCCTTGGTACCCATAATAAATTCGTCCACTTTACTCATGGTGCCTTTTATATGGCGGCATTGACTGTTTAGCACGGTGCCATCGGCATAGGTAAACTCCACGTAATGATGATCGAAGATTTCACCAAACTCTTTTCCTTTACGCACTTCCCGTCCGCCCATACCTTGGGCCCTTACGGGATAGCTACCTTTAAACCAGTTGATCACATCTATGTTATGGATGTGTTGCTCAACAATATGATCGCCACACAACCAGTTAAAATAATACCAGTTGCGCATCTGGTATTCCATTTCGGTTTGATTGTACTTACGTGGATTCACCCACACACCTTCGTTGTTCCACCATGCTTGTGCTGAAACAATATCACCAATCGCTCCATCTTTATATTTTTTATACAAATCCCGATACGAGTTTTGATAATGGCGTTGCAAACCAACCACTACATTTAATTTCTTTTGTCTTGCAATAACAGCGGCATCCAATACTCTTTTAATTCCGGCCGGATCAGTTGCCACCGGCTTCTCCATAAATACATGCTTACCTAACCGCACGGCTTCTTCAAAATGAATCGGGCGGAAGCCAGGCGGTGTGGTTAAGATGACTACATCGGCTAAGGCAATTGCTTTTTTATAACCATCAAAACCTATAAACTTATTTTCTTCGGGTACAGCCACGCGCCCCGATACATTGCCTTCTTCATTGTCGGCATCGCTAAGCGCGTTAAAACATTGATCAATGCGATCGCGAAAGGCATCCGCCATTGCCACCAGTTTTACATTTTGTGTGGTGAGTAAGGCCTGCATCGCTGCTCCTGTGCCGCGGCCACCACAACCAATCAATGCAATTTTTATTGCATCATCCACGGAAGTGTTTACATGTTGAGCGTTGGTAAGGAAAGGAAGTGAAGCGAGACTTCCGGCAATGAGTGAGGTTTTTTTTACAAACTCTCTCCGAGATTGATTATTATTTTTCATAAAAAGAATTTAGCCACAGATTCACAGATTTTTTGCTGTCAGGTATTCTCAATTATAATATAACGCGTTTTATTTCAAGAGATGAGGCTCCAAAGTTATAGATCAATCCTATTTTACACTTAGAAACAGCCAAATAATTAATCACCTGACTATAATGATCTTCCACAACACCTTCCTGGGCTTTTACCTCAACGATAATTTTATCGAAAACCACGAAATCAGCAAAGAATTTATGAGGAAGAATAATGTCTTTGTAGGTGATGCTATATTCTTTTTCTCTTTCGTATTTGATTTTCCCCATCTTGAATTCATACTCCAGCGCATCTTTATAAACTATTTCAAGAAATCCACGCCCAAGAATTCTGTGAATTTCCATGGCAATACCGTTTAATTGATATGTCTTTTCCTGATCTGGATATTTCTTTTTATCAAATACTGACACAAAATTAGATTTCTCAGATTTTAATAGTTTTGAAGCAGGTTAATCTGTGAATCAGTGGCAGCTATTAACCTACTTCAAATACAAGTTATAAAACTTTTCAATCTCTTCCTTTGAAGGTTGTACGAGCGGTCGCACTACGCGAAAGCCCACAAACATGCCATCGGTAAGCCACCATTTACTTTTCGGAATTTGTGGATCGCGGATGTTCCAGTTCGAGTGTGAGGCAATCCGGTTGGCACATCGCAGTTCGCTGGCATCATCTAAATAGGAACCGCCTCTTACTGTTTTGGGATGTTTGGATGCCGGAGCAGTAATTGGATTTTTATCAGCAGCTTTGGTATGATAAGTTGCATCGTACTGATCAATTGTCCACTCGCTTAAATTTCCCAACATATCAAATAAACCCCAGGCATTGGGTTTAAGTTGTTTAACATGGTGAAACTTTCCGTTGCTATTATCTTTAAAGTAAGCATACTCACGCAAACTGGCAGCATCGTTACCAAAAGGATATGCGGTTTCACTTCCGGCCCGACAGGCATATTCCCATTCCGCTTCGGTTGGTAAGCGATAGAAAAAACCAGTTTTGGTATAAAGCCATTTGCAATACATCATGGCTGCCGTGTGGCTCATGCTGTTGGTAGGATGCTTAGCATCGCGACCCATGCCCCAGGTTAAGTCTATATATTGTGGAGTGGCACGGGTAACACCATCAATGGTTTTGCTTTGCGGAAGTGCGTTATNCTTAAAATATAAATCCCATTCGGCAAAGGTTACTTCTTTTACACCCATCAAGAAGCCAGATAATTGTATTTCCTTTTGAGGCCCCTCATCTTCTTGTCGTCCGCGTTCGGTAATGGCACTACCCATTGTAAATTTTCCTGCCGGAATTGCTGCCATCTTAAACGTTACTGCAGTACCCGGAATAGCTTGCTCATACGTTTTGAAATCTTGTGCGATAGCTGAGCTAAATAAAAAAGGTAGGAGAAGAAGTATAGTTTTCATTAGAACATGAAAGCATTTAGCTTTTTTTAATCCTTGCCATATAAAATCCATCAAAACCTTCCGATGGCCGCATTACGTGCTGATCGAGTAATTCAAAGTTTGAATGTGATTTTAAAAATTGTTGCACCTGATTTTCGTTTTCAGAAGGGAACAAGCTGCAGGTTGCGTAAACCAAAAGTCCACCGGGTTTTAACATGGTACTATAATCAACCAGAATATGTTGCTGCAATTCCTTCACGCGATTAATAAAATCCAGATTTAGTTTCCACTTGGCATCGGGGTTACGTTTCAACACTCCTAATCCCGAACACGGCACATCTAACAACAACCGGGCAGCAGAATTTTCCAATCACTTAATTGTTTTAGAAGATTCAATTACCCGCGTTTCAATATTTCCGGCACCGGCTCTGCGTGCACGCTTTTTTAATTCTTCCAACTTCCAATCTTCAGTATCCATTGCAATAATGCGCCCTTTGTTTTGCATGAGCGATGCGAGGTGTAATGTTTTTCCACCACCACCGGCACAAGCATCAATTACGCGCATGCCGGGTTTTACTTGTAAATAAGGTGCGATTAATTGCGAACCGGCATCCTGCACTTCAAACAATCCATCTTTAAAAGCTTGCCGTGTAAAAATATTCTGGCGTTGTTCCAACAGAAGTGCATCTGGAAATTCGGGTGGTGCATTGGTAGCGATATCTTCTTCGTCCAGTATTTGTTGTAATTCCTTGCGCGAAGTTTTTAACGTATTTACCCGCAGCACTACTTTGGCTTCTTCGTTCAATGCGGCTAACTCTTTTTCCCATGCAGTACCTAACTCAGATTGACCTAACTCATCCAGCCAATCGGGAATGGATTCGCGCAGCACGCGGTTGTTTTTCAGCGACTCATATCGGGCTTCAATCCGGGCGCGGTTAATTCCTTTTAACTCGTCCCACTCGGGCAGTTCGGCCCGGCTCCACACACACCACACCCCTAATAATTTCCAGAAGTCGTGTTCTTGTGCTTCGGCTAATTCACTAAAAAGCCGGTACCAACGCACAATATCATAAGTGGTTTCGGCAATAAACCGCCTGTCGCGCGCGCCCCACTTGGGGTTGGCCTTCAGCACTTTTTCAATCACCTTATCGGCATATTTCTTGTTTACAAAGATTTCGCCCAGGGCATCAACTACGGCTACGGATAAATTGCGATATAATTTCATTTCACTAAAGTGCAGCAAGTTAACGTGCTCTGTATTAATAAGGGACATTATTTGATGGAATGTTTTTAACTTGTGGCGTAAGTAGTAGCTGGTTACTGGTTGCTGGCTACTAGCAGCATACAACCAGTAACAAGAAACCAGCGACCAGTAACCAGCAACCATTTATGAAGTCCACACAATCCCGAAGAGAATTTGTAAAGAATACATCTTTAATGGCAGGTCTTTCTGCGCTTGTTTCATGGCCTCTTACTTCCGAAGCCAGCGAAACAAAAAAAGCAGCAGGCAAGCCGTTTAAGTTAAACTATGCACCACACGATGGCATGTTTAAAAACCACGCGGGTGCCGATTTTATCGACCAGATAAAATTTATGGCCGATCAGGGTTTTCGATCCATTGAAGACAATGGTTTACTCGGTCGCCCGGTAGAATACCAGGAGCGCATTGGCAAAACACTTGCGCAATTAAATATGACCATGGGCGTGTTTGTGGTTGATGGTGGCGATAACTGGAAGGTGTCACTCACCTCAGGCAAACAAGAGTTCAAAGATAATTTTGTAAAAACCTGCAAGGCATCGGTAGAAGCTGCAAAACGTGTTAATGCAAAGTGGATGACCGTGGTGCCGGGATTTTTCGATCGCAAGTTACCCATGGGCATCCAAACCAGTAACGTGGTAGATGCGCTGCGCAGAGGTGCCGAAATTTTTGAACCGCACGGTTTGATAATGGTGTTGGAGCCGCTGAGCGATACTCCGGAATTATTTATGCGCTATTCCGATCAGACCTATGAACTATGCAAAGCAGTTAAAAGTCCGGCTTGTAAAATATTATACGATGCGTACCACATGCAACGCAACGAGGGCAACCTGATCAACAACATAAATTCCTGTTGGGATGAGATAGCATACTTTCAGGTTGGCGATAACCCGGGTCGCAAAGAGCCGGGCACAGGCGAGATCAACCATAAAAATTTATTCAAACACATTTACGATAAAGGCTTTAAGGGTATTGTAGGTATGGAACATGGCAACGCCAAAGAAGGTAAGGAGGGAGAACTTGCCTTGATACAAGCTTATCGTGAAAGTGATTCGTTTTAAAAGCTATTATACAATCATGAAAAAAATAATAATTGCAGCGTTAGTACTGGTGCTTCCCTTAGCGGGATTTGGGCAGTTTCAGAATTTAAAAAACAAAGTAGTTCAAAAAACCAAAGAGGCAGCCAAAGGTAAGGCAGCCGATAAAGCCGATGCTGCCCGCGACCGATTGGATTCTACTGATTTTAACTATGCCATTTCGGTAATTGATAATTCAGGAATGATGAACGTACTGGATGCAGATGAGCTAGCCACCCGAGCGGCTTACTCTGCTTCCAATAAATACATGAAGAAAGAAAGCGAGATTACAGCTGCCGAACGGTGTCGCTCTATTTTAGATCAAGCCGAAAATTTTTACCAGGCAAGACGGTACCGCCTGGCGGAGTTATCTTTTTTGGAGGCTAAGCTGGCTTATGAAGCAGCCGGGTTAACAACCAACATCAACTACAGTAAAGTAAATGCCGATCTGGGTTTGTTGTATTCAACCATGGGTCGTTTCAATCAGGCCGAATATTTTTTGAGCGAAGGTCTAGGTTTGCGCGAACAAACATTGGGTCGCGATAGCAAAGCCGGTGCATCTTCGCTTAACAACCTTGCAGTATTATACCAGGAAACAGCCCGCTTTAATGAAGCCGAAAATTATTTTCAGGAAGCATTGCAGGCAGTTGAAAAACAATTTGGAAAGGAAAGTCATGAGTATGCAGTGGTACTAAATAATCAGGCCATCTACTTTTCGGAAGTAGGCCGTACCGAAAAAGCCGTTGCCAATCTGAACACAGCCATTGCAATTGTTGAAAAGTTAAACAGCAAAAACAAACGTACCGAAGTTGGGTTCCAATCTAATTTGGCCATGTTGTATCAGGAACAAGGCAAACTTGTGGAGGCAGAAGCAGTTTATGTAAAACTTGAAAAGATGCTGCGCTTGATTGGCGATAAAACCTTCTATGCCGGAGTGCTCAACAATCTTGCACTGCTTTACATTCAAATGAATAAGCTTGATAAAGTAGAAGAATACCTGAAACAATCGGCACAGATATATCAAACGCGATTAGGAAAGGAGAGTCCTAACTATGCAAAGGTGCTGGGTGATTTGGGAAATTTTTATCGCATGCAAGGCAAGTTTGTGGAAGCAGAAGATAATCTGAATAAAACGTTAACCATTTATGGATCGGCACTTAATACCAATCATCCTGAATATGTAAAAGCTCAGGAAGATCTGGCCATTCTGTATTGGAAAAAGGGTGATCTAACCAAAGCCGATGCAGGCTTTAAGATCGCCATGGACAAATCACTTGATTTCATCAATCAATATTTTCCGCCTATGAGTGAAGCGGAAAAAACCAAATACTGGGATGTGTTGCAGCCGCGGTTTCAACGTTTCTATAATTATTGTCTGGAAGCAAGTGCTACCAACCCGGCCGTTGTACAAACCATGTTTAATTATCAGATCGCTACCAAAGGGTTGTTGCTGAACTCTACCAATAAGATTAAGAAATCAATTTTGGCAAGTGGCAATACCGAGTTGATTAAAGACTATTCGGCCTGGTTGGATAAAAAAGAAACGCTGGCGCGGTATTACTCACTTTCAAAAACGGAATTAACTGAACAGAACATTGATCTTGGTGCGCTTGAATCGGAAGCTAATACATTAGAACGTTCGCTGTCACAACGTTCCACCGATTTCTCGCAAGGGTATGCTGCCGATAAAACCGAGTACAAACAAATTCAAGCGAAGCTGCTTGATACGGAAGCAGTATTAGAATTTATTCGCATTCGTGCATTCGATAAAGATTTTACTGCTGATAGTAAATACGCAGCGCTGGTGTTAACCAAAAGTGCCACCGATCCTAAACTTGTTGTATTGGATAACGGTAATCAATTAGAAACGCGGTATGCAAAATTCTATCGCAATGCGATACAGAACAAACAAGCTGATAATTATTCATACGAACAATTTTGGGCGCGGGTCGATCCGGCTTTAGCAGGAAAAAAAGTTTTGTATATCTCAGCCGATGGTGTTTATAATCAGATCAGTTTAAACACCTTGAAGAAACCCGATGGTGATTATGTGTTGAATCGTTATGACATGGTGTTGGTGGGTAATTCAAAAGATGTAATTGCCTTAAAAACACAAAAGCCAGTTGTAGCAAAGAAGAGCGCGTTTGTGCTCGGCTTCCCGGATTATGGTGGCGATGCGGTGTCCGCATTACCGGGAACGAAAGTAGAGGTTGATAACATCAATCGGATTTTAAAAGCAGGTGGTTATACCATTCAATCCTTTATGCAAAAAACGGCAACTGAAGCTTCTGTTAAAGCTCTTAAAGGCCAGACATTAGTTCATATTGCCACCCACGGATATTTTCAGGCCGATGTAGAACAAACTGCTGCGGGAGTACATCAGGAAAATGCAAAGAACAATCCGCTGTTGCGTTCGGGCTTGTTGTTAGCGGGTGCATCGCCCACATTAAAAGGCGAACTTATTCCAAATTTAGAGAGCAACGATAACGGAGTACTTACTGCGTATGAAGCTATGAACCTTTCATTGGAAGGAACTGATCTGATAATGGTAAGCGCATGCGAAACAGGCTTAGGCGATGTACGCGCAGGTGAAGGTGTTTATGGATTACAACGTTCGTTTATTGTTGCCGGTGCCAAAGCTATGGTTATGAGTTTGTGGAAAGTGGACGATGCAGCCACACAAGCATTGATGACAAACTTCTATACTAATCTTTCAAAGGGAGTGCCCAAAGCTAAAGCGTTTAAACAAGCACAACTTCAACTAATGACGAAATACAAAGAGCCGTATTACTGGGGTGCGTTTGTAATGATGGGGATGTAGCGTTAAAATCAATAAACATATGCGTGGCTTACGCACAACAATTTATAAAGTACCTGATCTGGTAGCAGCAAAAGCATGGTATGCAAAGGCATTTCAGGTTCAGCCTTACTTTGATGAACCTTTTTATGTGGGATTTAGTGTTAGTGGTTATGAATTGGGATTAATGCCCGATGAAGGCAGTTCAGCTAAAGCCGATAACGTGCTAACCTATTGGGGCGTGGATGATATAAAGAGTGAGTTTACTCGATTGATTGATCTTGGGGCCACTGCGCATGAGGAACCCACCAATGTAGGGGGCGAGATTACAGTAGCAACTGTTTTTGATCCGTGGAAAAATGTGATCGGATTAATTTATAATCCAGAGTTTCGGTTAGCCTGATAGTTGAATAGTTTACTGGTTAAACGTGTTTCAAGTTTATGATTCCAGCTTTGGATAGTTTCTATCTTATTAAACCCGATGCTACCAAAGCCTGTCTGCTGGCATTAAGAACTATAATTCTAAGTCACGATAAAAATATTACCGAGACGGTAAAGTATGGAATGCCTTGCTTCTGTTATGGCAAGAAACAATTTTGTTATCTATGGATAGACAAAAAGACAAACGACCCGTACATCCTTTTTGTAGAAGGCAAACACATCAATCATCCAAAGTTAGAGGCGGGTACACGTGCACGAATGAAAATTCTACGGGTTAATCCCAAAAAGGATTTGCCCTTAAAAACAATTCAATCTATTCTGAAATTAGCAGTGAGTCTTTATCAAAGCGGATTGGTGAAGGCTAAATGAAAGGCTTCACTTCTTTTGTCCCACCGCCCAGATTGCTTTAATCTCCGCATTGCCAAACGCCTCAACACCGGGTTTGTTATGGGTAGGAAATACCTGATCGGTTATAACGTAAAGCCCATCGGCAGTAAATACCTCTATTACCGATTGATCGGCAATTATACGCACGGCTAGTTTTTCGGGTTTTGGTTCTATGGCTATTGATTCTACGCTGGCAAAATCTTTTTGAAAATCTACTCGTCCGGATTTTGTTCTGTCCAGATATAGTTTTCCATCGCGCAAGCCAATAGTAGTTTGTTCGTTGGCGGATTTAAA
>DPSB01000379.1 GCA_003537495.1 Cytophagales bacterium
AGAGATGGAATTTCCTGAGCCACCAACCTCGTTTGCTTTTTTGGGTTGGTTTTTAAATGCAGTATTAATTGCTTCCACCTTGGCGGGATAGGGTGTCCAGTAATCGGCACTACCGCGGTCGATAGAATTCTTTCCCATTTTATAAATGTTATACAACAACTGATCGCTATGGCGCGAGGCATAATCGAGCACAGCATAGTTCAACGACATGGAATAATCAATAGCATTTTTGAAGTACCACTTTTGCGGTGTAACCGGAAACGGTGTGTTGTTGTTAGGAACCAAGCGTGAAGTCACCACAGGAATATCGCTTGGATTAGGCCCGCCTACAATTTCTGTAAGCAAACCAATCATGTTGTGAAAGTGTGTGGTAGTGCGCAAGCCTCCATTATACCAGGTAGAAAATACTGATCCTCCCAAGCGAGTATAACCAGGTTTATTTTCTGCGTTCAATCGGTTAATCATGGAAGCACCTACTGCATCAATACCGGTAACCATTAACGGATCGAACACATAATTGAATGGATCGCGATATGGAGGCCCAGCCAACACCGAGCCCGCGGGCCCAGACTGATGGTGGTTATACATGATTTGCGGAATCCACTCTACAAACAATTGGCGCCCCATGTTCTGCGTCTCCTTCATGTTCATGATAAAGAAGTCGCGGTTGTTGTCGTGCCCAATGTATTTCTGATACATGCGGGGCAAATGTTGAAATGATCTTTTTTCGGGGACCGGATTTCGCATATACCAATCGGAAACCAACTCTTGTCCATCGGGATTGGCGTGTACAAACAAGATCACAACTTTATCCAAAATGCGCAGCGTTTCAGCATCGGTGCCACTCACCACTCTATACAAAATTTCAATCAGTTGATGTGTGCCCACTACCTCGGTAGCATGCAGTCCACCATCAATCCACACAATGGCTTTGCCTTCGGCAGCCATAGCTTTGGCTTGCGCATCTGTAATGCCTTCGGCACGCGCCATCTTTACCGAAATATCTTTGTAGTGATCGAGTTGTTTGTGATTCTCAGGCGAAGTCACAATCAGCATATACTGCTGGCGACCTTCTTCGGTAACACCAATGCTGGTGAGCTTTACCCTGTTGGATGCAGCAGCGAGTTTTTTAAAATAGGCTTCGGTTTGCGTGTAGGTGGCCAACATGTAGTTGTCGCCAATTTCAAAACCAAAGTGTTCTTTAGGAGTTGGTACGGTTTGCGCTACCAGGCTTAGCTGGAATGCTAGCACAAAAACCAGTAAAACAATTTTTCTTAACATGGATGGAGGAATTAGATTTAGTCGTATTGCAAGCCACAAAAGAGCATTTTTGTTATGCCCTTAGAAAGTAAAATTTGATGAGAGGAATGGTGTAGTTATGGGTGAAAAATTTGGGTCTCGTTAGTATTCATCAATATACGTTTTGGTGGTCGTCCACACTTAGGCCAACTCGTGTTATAATAAGGACGGGATTGGGTTTTTCCACTACTAATCTTGTGCTTATATTTCCATTATGAAAAATAAACTTATTGTCGGCATTCTCTTCCTGTTAGCTCTTCCATCCTTCGCTCAAACTACCGATCAACTCAAAAAAATAGATCAGCTTTTTAGTGTATGGAACAATGCCACTCCAGGAGTTGCGGTAGCCGTTAAGCAAGGCGACAAGATTATTTACAACAAGGCTTTCGGGCTGGCAGACCTGGAGCATAACGTACCCAACACAACCTCAACCATTTTTGAAAGTGGTTCAGTTGCCAAACAGTTTACAGCCATGAGTATTTTGTTACTCGCTGCTGAAGGTAAACTTTCCGTTACCGATGACATTCGTAAGTATGTTCCGGAAATCCCAAAATATAATACAACCATCACCATACAAATGTTACTTAACCACACCAGTGGGTTGAAGGACTGGGGTAGTGTGGGTTCGCTTACCGGCTGGCCACGCACTACGCGTGTATATACGCAAGACCTTGCTTTGCAAATTATGAGCAAACAAAAATCTACCAACTACACACCCGGCACGGAATATTCCTACAGCAACTCCAACTACTCGTTAATGGCAACTATTGTGGAGCGGGTATCAGGTAAATCGCTGGCAGCTTTTACAGAAGAAAAAATTTTTAAACCATTGGACATGACCAACACCCAATGGCGCAACAACTTTCGGGAAGTTGTGCCAAACCGCGCCATTGCTTATCGAAAACAAAACGCAGCTTATGAACAACTTATGCCATTTGAAGATATACACGGGCATGGTGGCTTGTTAACTACCACGGGCGATCTATTAAAATGGAATGCCTTATTGGAAACCCACGCACTTGGTGGCGAACAGGTTTACAACTGGCGCGTACAGAAAGGCAAACTCACCACTGGAAAAGAAATTATTTACGCTGCCGGAATTAACGTAAGCAAATTTTACGGATTTGAAGAAATCAGTCACAGTGGGGCCACGGCCGGTTACCGCGCCTGGCTGGCGTATTATCCTGAAAAGAAAATTTCTGTAGTGGCCTTAAGTAACGATGGTAGTTTTAATCCAACAGGTATTGGCAGGGAGATTGCCGAAATTATACTGTCTGATTCAAAATCACAACAACTTGACTTCGCACCGGTTGTTTTTGACGAGTCTGGTTCTGACTATGTACGTACACCCCGAATATTAACTGAACCTGATTTGAAAAAGTTTGAAGGTATTTGGCGGAGCGTACGCCACATGGATGTGCAAACTGTAGAACGTAAGGACAATGCGTTGTTCAATAACAAATCGCGGGGCATCGTAATTAGTCGCGATACACTTTTCTTCGATAGAAAATGGATTAGCACCAAACCGGGTCGCATCACAATACTAAACTGGCAGGATACGTTATCGTATTTTAAAGTTGCCGCTGCCGATTTATCAGCAGTTTCTTTAAACTCACTGGCAGGTACTTATACAAGCGATGAAGCCGATGCTACTTACCTTGTAGAAATTATAAACAATGTAGTGTGGATTAATAACAAACCGTTTCCTCCTTTTAAACTTTCGCCTTATTTTAAAGATGGTTTCTTTTCTGCTGATGGCGATCTGTACGAATTCAGGCGCGATAAGAAAGGAAAGGTTACGCGACTGCTGGTAAGTACGGGGCGGGCTACACATGTTTCTTTTAATAAAGTTAAGTAGTAGCTAAGGGTTAATCGCACAACAATTGTCATAGGTTTACAACAACATGATTTGATAACGGGATGCGGGTTTTGATTTTTATTTTCTTTAGTACGATTTCAGCAGGGCTTGCCCAAAATCATGAAACAGTGAAATTTGAACTGGTAAAACAGGATTCGCCCATTTTTGTGCACGAGCGATGGATTACGTTTCCAGGAAAAGTACCAGCAGTAAAAGCCAGAGAAGTAAAAAGCGAATTTCTGATCAATACTTCCATTTACACCATCCT
>DPSB01000378.1 GCA_003537495.1 Cytophagales bacterium
AGTGCTTGCGCTCCCATCATTCACGCTTCCGCGCACGAGCGTAACATTTTTACCTGCGCGGTTAAGGAATACTGCGAGTGCCTTTCCAATGGCCCCCGCTCCGATTATGTAGATGTTGTTGAGATTGGTCATGGCATGAGAATCTATGAGTCACGGTTTTTGAGGCTTGCGAAATTCATCCGTAAAATGTTGGCGATGCTTTGCCTCGTTGAATTTATGCTTGTTATAAACCTGTGAGTCACCTTTGGGTATGGAGAGTGATTGCCAGTTGGTTGCGCACATTTTGCCAATGAAGACGAGTTGACCAACGTGATAGGGATAATGTGCGAGTTGACGGTTAATGGCTTCGGTGACCGTATGTCCCTGATTTCGGATGTAAATAATCTTAGTCAGATCATCTGTACTGAGTTTTTTTAACGTAGTCAACAACACATCCCAACCTTCGTTCCATCTCTTGATCAACTCTTCACGTGTCGTGATGGATGGTTCAAATTCTGCATCGCGATTACGTTCTGGTTTCTCACCATCGGTGGTGAGAAAATCGGTCCAGCGGCTGTGCATGTTACCAACTAAATGTTGCACAATGGTGGCTATACTGTTGCTGGCCGTATTGAATTGCCAGAACAAATGGTCATCACTGACTTGCTCAATAGCGCTATCGCCCAACCATTTATAGTATTCGAACTGCTTAATAGCACTTTCCAGGTAATTATTATTCATGTGTAATCTGATTATACAGGATTTGTTTTAGGGATGGCGGCTAATGCTTGTACCCGTTCTTCAAACAGAACGGGCGAAGCCAATGGGTTTTGGATCTGACTAAAGAAAGTCATGAGCTCTGCGTTATGCGAATGGCTGCGCTGTGTTTTCAAGTTGAAGTGAACCAACCGCGTCCACATGAGTGATTTGAGTTTGCTTTTGTCCAGATTCCACATTGCTGCTTCCAGCATCAGGGTCTTTTCTGTGAAGGCGAGTAGCTGTGTTTCAATGAGAACCTCTTCCATCACATAGGCGGGCATGAGGTAAGAAATTTGGGTTTGCGCTGATACCCAGCCAATGAATTCTTGTTGGGCCAGTTTATAGATATCCAGGTTATAATGTTCAATGAGTTGATCACCGCGGGCGGTCATAAAGTAGTCCAGGTAACGGGAGTTGTTGAGGTGATTAAAGGGGTCACAATCATGGAACCTGATTTTGGCGGTGCTGGTGAGAATCTTTTTCATGGGTGTTTGATGTTTACATTTTATACCGTTCGGTATATTTTTTTCAAAAAAAATTCAGCGTTTAAGTTGATTAATAAATTTTTCAAGAAATTCCATAGCGATACGCAACTCTGCGGACTTGCCGGTCACTTTGGCTTGCATCACAGCGCCTTCAATGATAGATGTTAATACGACTGCGACTTGGCTTGGATTAGTTTGATCATTGATTTCTTTCAGGGCAATACCTCTTTTGACTTGATTTTCTACTGACTTTCTCCAAAATGTGAGGGCATTGGCAGCCCGCAGACGTAATGCAGGATGGGTGTCGTCTGCTTCCACACTGGTGTTAAGGATCGGGCAGCCGGTTTGCAAAAAAGAAATCCTTAGGAAGTTTCGGTAAACAGACGGGTACACGAGCAATCTATCAATGCTGTTTTCGGTCGCAAGAATTTTGGATTTGATGTATCGGGTAACCTGATCAAAATTATAATCAAACGCAGCCAGCGCCACCTCATCTTTGCTTTCAAAGTTTCCATAGATGCTGCCTTTGGAAAGTCCCGTGGCCTGAGTAAGGTCAGTCAGCGAAGTACCCGAGAATCCTTTTGCATTGAATACTGGAGCCGTGCGCTCAATAATGTAGCGTCTCGTCCGATCTGACTTTGATTCTTGAGGTATCATGCTTTCTACAAAATTAACAAATTATACCGATTGGTATATTATAGTAAAGACTTTTCCTTATTCACTATCGCAATAATTTTTCTATTTTTTTTTTTTGAGTATCTAGGGATGTTTAGCTATGTTTATAGAGAGAATGTTACCATTCTGTTACTCACAGGCAGTAAGCATGTTGTATTCAATGCTTAGAAGTTTTTGTATTGGAAAATAGAGTGTTTACCCTCGGTATAAGATGAATACGAATGCAATTAAGTTGTTGGTGATATGCATGGCGGTGCTAATGACCAGGCCATTTGACTTTCTTTGCATGATGCCAGCCACTAATCCAAAAGCAAAATAAAACGGAATCAGTTTGAGCTGTTGATGGGCTATGGCAAAAACAAGGGACTGTAGGCAGTTGGCCACAATAAAATTCATATTGCGTTGGGCGGCAGATAGAAAGACACCTCGGAAGAGTACTTCCTCGTAAAATGGCACAAGAATTACAACCATTATAAAACCAAGGTAAGGACTATATTGTTGGTTAACAGAGATGATGCTATCAGTGATGGATAGGAACGGTGAAATTGTAGTGGTATCAGAGACAAGGTCAATACCGAATGCCTTGAGCATACCAGAGTACAGCACGAGTGCTACCCGTAGTGCAAGCGCTAATCCAAAGCCAGCGGCTATAGCTGAACCAATGCCATTGGAGGTTGTAAAAAATTGAATGAAGTCGCTTCGCTTCATTATTCCAAGCGTAAAGACCAAACATCCCGTGAAGAATAGTAAAGTAATGTTGGCGGTTTCTCGGCTTACCGATGTGTATTCAAGTCCACTGATATCAGTGAAACTGGATAGGAACCCTGGATAGTCAACAATGATGAGGGACATGAAATCGCAAACAAGCCAAAGCGAGCAGACGATCCAGAGATGGCGAAGTCCCCAGGAGAAGACCGGTTGTTGGAAGATCCTTCCGTTGGAACGTTGCCACCAGC
The DNA here is from genome assembly GCA_003537495.1 of Cytophagales bacterium. GTDB lineage: Bacteria > Bacteroidota > Bacteroidia > Cytophagales > Cyclobacteriaceae > ELB16-189. The sequence goes on from DPSB01000378.1 coordinate 2,855, forward strand.
CCCAATAATGCATAGGTAAAATCCAGATGTAAGGTACGACCAAGAGCGTGAAGGCCAAAATGAACAGTAGTGTAAAGCGGCCAAGATCCGGCCATGTCCATCCGATGAAAGGGCTTTTCAATAGTAGCCGGATTCTATAGATGGCGAAGGCATCGTACCAAAAGCTTTGCTCAACAAGCCTGCTATATGTTAGTGCTGTAGAATCCGCTGATGAATATTTCAAATCGTATTCAAGCAATGCTACTAGAGGTGGTACCGAATTCCATGTTAATCGTTTATAATCGCGCAATAGAAAATCTCTTGCTTCTATGACGAGGCCGTTGTCAATCATGGCCTTGGCCTGCAATCCGGGGTTGGTATAGCCACTGGTATCCTGGGCCGCCCATTGAAATACTTTTAATGCCACTTCCTTGGCGCCCAGTTCAAGTAGCAAAGTTGCTTTAGTTGAGAGTTCCCACGATTGGCTGGTGGAATCAAGTCTTTCTGTGAGGGCGGCTATTGCTTCATCTTTCTGGTTGAGGTTCTTGTAAGCAGTTGCGATGAGCATGCTCAGGTCGAGTGTGTCGTTAGCGAGGATGGCTCGTTTGGCATATTGGATAACCTGGCTGTGTTCATCCTCAAGTTGCAGGTTTTGGGCGAGTTGCTCATACACCTGCCAGTCGTAGTTGGTCCAACGTTGCGGATTGGCTTCGATCTTTAGTTCCAGTGCTTTGAGAAAAGTCCTAGCGGAGTCACCATAAATAAATTCAGTTGCAAAAAGTAGTGAGCTTGGATCTTCTGGAAATTTTTCGATTATTGAACGAGCACATGCCTCTGCCTCATCATATTTTGGATTGTAATCTTCGTATTCATCCGCGTAAGCACCAAGAATAAAGCGGCACCGTTGCACATGACCTTCGGGGTCATCTGGATTTTTTATTAGATACACATCGTATTGGTCAAGTAGCTGCCGATAAGCCGAGTCCTTGGCATGTGTAAGGACTTTTACGGTACTGGTATGGTCTATCGTAAAACGGGATTGCGCAAAGACCGGTGAGAGTAGCACCAAGAAGATGAAGGACAGGGTAATCTTCATTATAACATAAGATTGAGGTCATTAAAAATAACATTTTTAAAATTCTCATGATGACACCTTACGATCTCTGCATTTTTCTGCATAAAGCGAAGATTTAAATTATGCGGCAGTAAAAATTAATCCGTTACTTATTGCATCCATAAATAATCTGTACCTACATTTACATAGAGAGTATTGTAAACGCGATGCTCGGTCTAACTCCAACCAAAACAAAACTCTAGTCCCATGGCAAAGAAAGCGAAGAAGGCTGCTAAGAAAGGGAAAGCCAAACCGAAGAAAGCAGCTAAAAAATCAGTAAAGAAATCAGCTAAAAAGGTAGTTAAGAAGGCTGCTAAAAAAGCGAAGAAAGCCGTTAAGAAGGTAGTGAAAAAGGCTAAGAAAGTAGTAAAGAAGGTGGTTAAAAAGGTAGCTAAGAAACCCGCTCCTAAAAAGAGACCAACCCCTAAGAAAGTAACACCGGCTCCTGCTCCGGTACCGGCACCCGTTCCTACACCGGTAATAGTTACACCTGCTCCTACACCGGTAATCGAAACCCCATCAGAGTCTGGCGAAGGATCAGGTTCATCAATCTGATATAAGATTAAAATTTTAATAGAAGAGCGGCCTGCAAAGCCGCTCTTTTTTTTATTCCACTCGCATTTTTCTTTTTCAATTTGTACCTACCCCATAGCTATTTGTAGTAATTTGCCTGACTGGCTTAAAAGCACTTCTTCCAAATTTTAAATTTTTATGAATAACCGCAGACTCCCGCTTATTGTTCTTTCAGTGATTGCTTTTGTAGTAATACTTGCCCTGTCATCCAGTTTGTTCTACACGATAAGCGCCACCGAACGGGCTGTAATCTTTTACCCTTTTGGGAAAGGTTTAGATAAGGACAACATCGAAGGTCCTGGCACACACATGAAAGCGCCCTGGAACGATGTTTACACTTATAAAGTAAATGAGACTTCTGCTGAAGAGAATATGGATGTTCTGGATAAGAACGGGCTTTCAATTCACATAGACATAACAGTTCGCTACTACCCCATTCCCGAAAAAATCGGGTATATCCACGAGCAATTTACCAACGACTATGAAACGGTGCTTGTAATACCCGAAGTACGTTCCACCGTGCGCCAGGTAATGGGCCGGTACACTGCGGAAGAAATTTACTCAACCAAACGAGCCGAAGTAGAAACTGCCATTAAAAGTGAGACCGAAAAAATTCTGAACATTAACAATGTTCACGCAACAGCCGTTCTTATCCGATCCATTCAATTACCCGAGCAGATCAGAATTGCCATAGAAAGTAAACTACAGCAGGAACAAGAAGCCCTGGCCTACCAGTTTCGTTTGGACAAAGAGAAAAGCGAAGCCGAACGCAAGCGCATAGCTGCCGAAGGTGAATCGCGTGCAAATAACATTATCAATAACAGTTTAACCGATAAGTTGTTAAAAATGCGTGGCATCGAAGCAACCCTCGAACTTTCCAAATCTCCCAATAGTAAAATCATAGTAGTGGGCAGCGGCAAAGACGGTATGCCTTTAATATTAGGAAATAACTAAATCTTCAAAAGTCATTTTTTTCTAACTACCCGGAACCCTATCTTTAACCTTTAAGTTTTAAGTTCAAAATTCTATACTATGGCTAAGAGCGCAGAATTAATTATAGACGGAAAATCATATACGTTTCCTATCGTAGAAGGGTCGGAAGGTGAACAAGGTATCGACATTGGCAACCTTCTCGAACAAACCGGAGCCGTAACCCTCGACTTCGGATATAAAAATACCGGAGCTACCAAAAGCGCTATCACCTTTCTGGATGGCGACAAAGGTATTCTTCGCTACCGCGGCTATTCCATTGAAGACCTGGCTGCCAAGTCTAACTTTTTGGAAGTTTCTTACCTGTTGATTTTTGGGGACTTACCAAGTACCGAACAACTTGCCAAATTTTCTAATGATATTAAGAACCACACCATGGTGCATGAAGACATTAAGAAAATTCTGGATGGCTTTCCTTCTACTTCGCACCCCATGGGCGTGCTGGCTTCTTTGTTCTGTGCACAAACTGCCTTCTACCCAGAGTCATTAGATCCTAACCGCTCATCAGAGGGTGTTTACCTCAGCATTGTACGCTCGCTGGCCAAAATGCCAACCTTTGCTGCCTGGGCTTATAAAAATGCAGTCGGCCATCCGGTTAACTATCCTGACAACACACTTAACTACTGCTCACGTTTCCTTAAAATGATGTTTGCCCTTCCGGCCGATCATTATGAAGTGGATCCGGTAGTATCCGATGCATTGGATAAACTTTTGATTTTGCATGCCGATCATGAACAGAATTGTTCAACTTCAACTGTACGGATTGTAGGCTCATCCAAAGCCAGTATTTATTCATCCATCTCAGCGGGTATTAATGCCCTTTGGGGGCCGTTGCACGGTGGTGCCAACCAGGAAGTAATTTTAATGCTGGAACAAATTAAAAAAGATGGTGGCGATACCGATAAGTGGATTGCCAAGGCAAAAGATAAAAACGATCCGTTCCGCCTGATGGGCTTTGGCCACAGGGTTTATAAGAACTTCGACCCGCGTGCTAAAATTATTAAGAAAGCTGCTGACGATGTACTGGCTAAGTTGGGCGTTAATGACCCTACTTTGGAAATAGCCATGAAGCTGGAAGAGATTGCCTTGAAAGATCCATATTTTGTTGAACGTAAGCTTTATCCTAACGTAGATTTTTATTCCGGTATCATTTACCGTGCATTGGGTATTCCGGTGGATATGTTTACCGTAATGTTTGCCATTGGCCGTTTGCCGGGATGGATTGCCCAATGGAAAGAACTGCGCGAAAACAAAGAACCTATCGGCAGACCGCGCCAGATTTACACTGGCCAGAACCTGCGCGAGTACGTTCCGATTGCTAAACGCTAATTAATTTTTAGAAATACATTCTGAAGGCTGGATGTATGTCCGGCCTTTACTTTTTAAACCCAATCTAAACATGGCACTTATCGATGATTTTAATGCGGCCGTAACCCGCTCGAAAGAATTAACCAAACGACCTTCCAACGAAGAGTTACTGGATTTGTACGCCCTCTTCAAACAAGCTACTGAAGGCGATGTTGCCGGAGAACGTCCGGGTGGATTCGACTTTAAAGGCATCGCCAAGTTCGATGCGTGGGCATCCCGCAAAGGCACCGGTAAAGAACAAGCCATGCAACAATACATCGATCTGGTTGCCAACCTGCATCAAAACTACGCGTAGGTTTGAACCAGTTCTACCAGCCGGAAATCCCCAAAGGAGTACATCATCTCGATGAAGATGAATCGCGCCACGCAATAAAAGTATTGCGCATGCAGGTTGGCGAAGCACTGCATGTAACAGATGGATGCGGTAACTTTTACAAAGCCACTGTGGCAGTTGCCGATGCCCGCAAATGTTCATTCACCATTCATGAAACCATTACCGCTCCACCCCGCTCTTTCAATATTGGGTTAGCCATCGCGCCAACTAAAAACATCGACCGGATGGAGTGGCTGGTCGAAAAAGCAGTTGAAGTGGGCGTGGAAGAAATTCATTTCATGCTTTGCCAGAACAGCGAGCGCAAAACAATCAATCGCGAGCGACTCTTAAAGATCGCTGTAAGTGCAATGAAACAATCCGGCCAATATCGGCTTCCACTATTGCATGATATAAAGCCTTTCGCAGGGATTGTGGCTGGCAAGGCTAACCAAAAATTTATTTGCTATGTGGATTCAACCAATCCAAACTTGCTAAAGACGCAAGCCAAACCCAATCAACATTATTTGGTATTGATTGGTCCAGAAGGAGATTTCAGACCTGCTGAGTTGGAACTGGCGTTACAAAACGGTTTTTCCAAAGTGAGCCTCGGCCCTACCCGGTTGCGCACCGAAACTGCCGCATTGGTTGCTTGCCAAACGCTCAATTTCATTAATTTGTAAACTGATTTTTTTACTATGACCTCCGCAGAAGCAAAGACCCGCATTCAGCAGCTTACGGATCAGATCAATCACCACAACGATCTTTATTATAACAAAAGCAAAACTGAAATTTCAGATTTTGAATTCGATCAGTTGCTGGAAGAATTAGTTAAACTCGAGGCCGATTTTCCCATATTACGTTTACCGGATTCGCCTACGCAACGTGTGGGTGGCACCATTACCAAAGAGTTTGCTTCGGTGGTGCATCAATACCCCATGCTTTCGTTGGGCAATACCTATTCTGCTGAGGAACTAACAGACTTTGATGGCCGCGTGGCTAAAGGTTTGGATGGTGATGCCTATGAATATTTCTGCGAACTGAAGTTTGATGGTGTGTCCATCAGTTTGATTTATGAAAATGGCTTATTAACCAAAGCTGTAACACGGGGCGATGGCGTTCGGGGCGATGATGTAACAACCAATATTAAAACCGTTCGCAGTTTACCGCTTCGTATAAAAGCCAAAGATGTACCAGCCCGGTTTGAAGTGCGCGGTGAAGTTTTTCTACCGAAAGAAGTATTTAAACAACTGAATAAAGAGCGCGAAGATATTGGCGAAGAAACCTATGCCAATGCCCGCAACACCGCTTCGGGTACCGTGAAGATGCAAGACAGCACGGAAGTAGCGAAACGAAAATTAGATTGTTACTTGTATTATTTATTGGGTGAAGATAACGAGGTTGAAACACATTCGGAAGCTGTAAACAAATTAGAGCACTGGGGCTTTCATGTTTCGCCTACCTATAAAAAATGTAAGTCGATACAAGAAGTGTTGGATTACATCCAGACATGGGAAAAGAAACGCCACGAGCTTCCGCTGGAAACCGATGGAGTAGTTATAAAAGTAAACAGCCTGGAGCAGCAGGAGCGCCTGGGCTTTACAGCGAAGAGCCCGCGATGGGCAATTGCGTACAAATACAAAGCGGAAAGCATCAGTACACGTTTGAACGCTATTACTTATCAAGTTGGAAGAACGGGTTCAGTTACTCCGGTAGCAGAACTTGAGCCGGTATTCCTGGCGGGCACAACTGTAAAACGCGCATCGTTACATAATGCCAACGAAATCGCACGCCTCGATTTGCATCTGGGTGATTATGTATTTGTAGAAAAGGGTGGTGAGATTATTCCAAAAGTAACGGGTGTTGATTTGGCCAAACGAAATGCTGCTGTTAAGAAAGTAATTTACATAGACCGCTGCCCCGAATGCAGTGCTACTTTAATCCGCAAAGAAGGCGAAGCCAACCATTATTGCCCCAATGAAAAAGGTTGTCCGCCCCAGATAAAAGGTAAAGTGGAACATTTTATTCAGCGCAAAGCGATGGATATTGATTCGCTTGGCGAGCAAACTATCCGGCAATTGTTTGAACTCGGTTTAGTAAAATCGCCAGCCGATCTGTATTACCTCAACAAAGATGATTTACTAAAGCTTGATAAAGTAAAAGAGAAATCTGCACAAAACATGCTGGTTGGGATTGCTGCTTCCAAAGCCCAGCCTTTCGAAAATGTTTTGTTTGGTATTGGTATTCGGTATGTAGGTAAAACAGTAGCCGAAAAACTTGCCAAGCATTTCAAAACCATGAACAACTTGCGCCATGCTTCTTACGAAGCGCTGCTGGAAGCACCCGAAGTCGGTGAGAAAATCGCACAAAGCGTAGTGGAGTACTTTAAGGATGCCGACAACCTACGTGAAGTAGATCGGTTGATTAACGCTGGGCTTCAGTTTGAATCGAACCAGAAGGAGCCCGAGTTGGTAAGTTCCGTTCTGGGCTATAAATCGTTTGTGATTAGTGGTGTATTTCAGAATTACGAGCGCGATCAGCTAAAGGACATTATTCTGGCGCATGGTGGCAAGGTGTTATCATCCGTTTCCGGGAAGTTGGATTACTTGCTGGCTGGTGACAACATGGGGCCAGCCAAACGTGAAAAGGCAGAGAAACTCGGAGTTAAAATTATTTCAGAATCAGAATTTGAGGCCATGCTGAAAGGCTAACTTCCAATCAAAATTTCAATCGAACATTATACTTTAGTAGCTTTCGGCCATGTTTAAAATGAATTTTCTGCAAATGCGTACCGACAGTGCGCTCAAGAAAAATAAAACCCAACGCAGCAGCAAACCCTACAAGCAAGCTGCTACCGTGGGTATTCTTTTTACAGTAGAAGACAAGCAAAAACATCTTGATATAAAAGAGTTTATTCAACACCTGGAACAGGATGGAAAAAAAGTTCAGGTGCTGGAATACTTGCCTGAGAAAAAGGAGAACTATGAGTTTAAGTTTGATTTTTTTACTACCAAGGAATTATCCTTTTGGGGAACACTTGATTCGCCTATTGTTGAAAAATTTATTGACACACCATTCGATTACTTGTTTAATATTGACAAGCAACCGCATCCGCTCATTCTGCACTTATTGGCCCGCAGCAAAGCACATTGCCGCATAGGCCGCTATGCACAGGAAGGGGAAACTTACTTTGAGATGATGATTGAACAGAATGGTACCAACAAAGGACTGATTGAAACAATGTATAATTACACCAAACAACTGCGATGAAGAATTTGATGGGCACGGGTGTAGCGCTGGTTACTCCTATGCATGAAGACGGCTCGATTGATTACAGAGGACTTAAGAAATTATTGTTGCATACCGGCAAGGCGGTGGATTACTATGTGGTAATGGGCACTACCGGTGAATCGGCTACGCTAAGTAAGAAAGAAAAACAAGCCGTGCTGGATTTTGTTTTGAAGAACAACAGCCGCAATCTTCCCGTAGTTTATGGTATTGGCGGCAACAATACCCAAAGTGTGCTAGAGGAAATCATTGATACAGACCTGAACGGTGTAGCGGCAATTTTATCAGTAAGCCCGTATTATAACAAACCTTCGCAGGAAGGAATCTATCAGCATTTTAAAGCAGTGGCTCGGGTATCGCCCGTGCCAGTAATACTTTATAATGTACCCGGTCGCACGGCTTCTAACCTAACTGCTGAAACAACCTTAAGGCTGGCTCAACTTGATAACATTATTGGTATTAAAGAAGCCTCAGGTAATCTGGAGCAATGCATGAAAATCGCGAAAGAGAAACCAAAAGACTTTATGCTGATTTCGGGTGATGATATGCTTACACTCGCCTTGTATGCTACTGGTGCAGTAGGTGTAATCTCCGTATTAGCCAATGCTTACCCGGTGGTATTTAAGAAACTGAAAGAATTAGCATTGACTGGTAAACTTGCGGCCGCGCAAAAAGAGCAATTCAAATTACTGGACATCAACGGACCGATGTACGAAGAAGGAAACCCTGTAGGAGTTAAATACTTGCTGAGCTTATTGGGCATCTGTCAACCCCATGTTCGGATGCCCTTGGTTAATCCTTCAGAAAGTCTTAAGAAGAAGATTGAAGCCGCGAGATTGTAACTTACAAGGCTCTATAAACAAAAGAGGCTGAATCAATGATTCAGCCTCTTCTTTATCTCGAAAGTCAATCAAGATTATTGACCACCTTCTTTATTCTTTAATTCCTGCACTTCCTGACGGATGGCCTGAGCTGCATTTTTAAGGTCTTGCATACCTTTACGGATACGGGTTCCGGCAGCGCTATTTCCCTTATTGTAGAACTTATCTGCATCGCCTTCTAATGATGCTATGATGGTCTTTAGTTCTTCAAATTTTTTCATTTTATGGATGTTTAGATGTTAAAATTTTTGAATTCGTAAGGCTAATTTAAGCAAAAGCCTTTAAAAACAAGCCAAAAGGCCATCTTTTTAGACCTTAGTAACTGATACCAGTGCTTCTTCCTTGTAAAAACCGCTGTCAAGCTTCGTTTTTAGCGCAGAAAACGCGTTCAGGGTCTCTTCCACATCGGCCAGCGTATGGGCCGCGGTGGGGATAATTCTGAACATAATTACGTCTTTAGGCACCACCGGGTAGATAACAACCGAGCAGAAAATGCCATAATTCTCGCGCAAATCCATCGACATATTAGCTGCCTCACCAACCCCGCCTTTGAATAGCACCGGAGTAGGTGGTGTTTGAGTTGGGTTGATACTAAACCCACGATCTTTTAAACCAGATTTAATGGCGGCCATAATCTTCTTCAGATCCGCACGCAATTCCGGATGTTTCTTCACCAACTCTAATCGCTTCAATCCACCAATTACCAACGGCATCGGTAACGACTTGGCATAAATCTGTGAACGTACACTGTAGCGCAAAAACTTCAGGATCTTTTTATCGCCAGCTACAAATGCACCAATGCTGGCCATTGATTTGGCAAACGTTGAGAAGTATAAATCAATCTGATCTTGCACGCCTTGCTCCTCGCCTACACCGGCACCGGTAGCACCCATGGTTCCAAAGCCGTGCGCATCATCAACAAACAAACGGAAATTGAATTTCTTCTTCAGTTCAACAATTCCTTTCAGGTCGCCCATGTTACCCGACATCCCAAAAACACCTTCGGTAATTACCAGAATACCACCACCGGTTTCGTTGGCTAATTTGGTAGCCCGCTGAAGTTGCTTTTCCAGGTTTTCCATGTTGTTGTGCGGGTACACAAAACGCTTACCCATGTGCAGGCGAACACCATCAATAATACAGGCGTGCGATTCGCTATCGTACACAATCACATCTTTGCGATCTACAATTGCATCGATAATAGAAAGTACTCCCTGATAGCCATAGTTCAATAACATGGCATCCTCCTTCTGTACGAAAGCAGCAAGTTGTTTTTCAAGTTCAAGATGATGTACGGAGTTACCCGACATCATGCGTGCACCCATAGGCGAAGCAAGGCCGTATTGAGCAGCCGAATCAGCATCGGCCTTTCTTACTTCGGGGTGGTTGGCTAATCCGAGGTAGTTATTCAAACTCCAGTTCAAAACGGTTTTACCGTTGAACTTCATGCGCGGACCAATTTCGCCTTCCAACTTGGGGAAAAAGAAATAGTCATCGGGCAGGTGTGAGTATTTGGCCAGCGGACCGGCCTCCATTTTCAGCTTGTCAAATAAATCGACCATAGTAAGGTTTGAGTAAACGTAAGCACTTGGTTTTAAACTGTTTTGGTCAGACTTATCTGCGCCAAAATTCGCGGCAAAAATAGAAAAATTAACAGATAGTTCATAAACGAGGGTAAAAGTGACTCCTTGAAAGGGAAAGGCATATGATTTCAAAAGCTCCGTCACTTAACCGAAGAGGATCTATCTGCTATTTTTTTGGTAAGTTTGACTAACAAATCTCAAAGTGTTATGCTTGAAGATACCCGGAAAATACATCTGATTGAAGAACTACTTAAAGTGGAGGATAAAGTTATCCTTAAGGAAATAGAGACCATTCTGCAAAAATCTAAGGGGCGCAAGAAAGTTAAAGTATCGCCCAAGCAAAAGTTCTTACTGGAATTAAGAGAGTCTGTGAATGAA
>DPSB01000376.1 GCA_003537495.1 Cytophagales bacterium
CGTCATGTTACCGGTTTTGGCTGCAGCCGGAAGCGTAGAGGCATTGCTGCTGAAGTAAGCTCCGTACGGACAACCACGATCGCACAGGTTACGCGATTGACAAACACCACGCGAAGGATCGTGCGGTAACGGTGCGGTAAGATGCGCTACGCGACCAATGGTAACTTTACGCCCACCAAATTTTTCAGCAACCTTATCGCGAAATACTTCTTCCACACAATTCAACTCCATAGGTGGAAGAAACTTTCCATCTGGTACATGCGCTAATCCTTCTGCGCGACCGCTCACACCAATGTAACTCTCCACGTAATCGTACCACGGTGCAATATCTTTGTAGCGAATGGGCCAATCCACACCAATACCTTCTTTTGCATTGGCTTCAAAATCCAAATCAGACAACCGATACGTTTGCTTGCCCCACATGATGGAACGGCCACCCTCATGATAGCCGCGAATCCAGTCGAATGGTTTTACTTCCGTGTATGGATTTTCAAGATCGTTCACCCACCAATGTTTGGTTGCCTGACTGATCCAACCTGTTCTTCGTTGTACCGGAATCAATTTTAAATCCTCGGGTGTAAGCCGGTTGCCAAACGGAAGTTGCCACGGGTCTTTGTTCATGGTAGGATAATCGACCTGATGCTTCACCGGACGACCGCGTTCCAGCACCAATGTCTTTAATCCTTTTTCAGTAAGTTCTTTGGCGGCCCAGCCACCGCTAATGCCCGTGCCCACCACAATGGCATCGTAGGTATTTTGTTGTTCGGCTTTCAGGTTCAGATTCATGTAAAGTGAAGGTTGTGATTTGAAATTTAGGTGATTTGCTAGAGGGTTACAAGGTTGACAACTTTTTTCTACTGCGGAATAAAAAGGTTGTCAACCTTTGGCCGTAGAAAGGTTGTAAACCTTACTCTGCACCTCCGCAAGAAACGGGTTGAATGGAAACCCACTGCGGGCGAGGTTTGCAGCAACAAAAACTTTAGTTTTATGATCATGCAAACGCAAGCCGAACTCAATTATCAGCGCATTGCGCAGGCCATCGAATACCTCGAAAAAAATTTTCAACATCAGCCTGAGTTGGATGAAGTTGCCGAACAGGTACACGTTTCGCCATTTCATTTTCAACGGCTGTTTACCGAATGGGCAGGTATTAGTCCCAAACGTTTTTTACAATACTTAACCGTTGATTTTCTAAAATCAAAACTAAAAGAAACGACAACTGTAGTAGAAGCTGCCGAGGCCGCAGGGTTATCCAGTCAATCGCGCGTGTACGATTTGTTTACTACGCTCGAGGCTGTAACTCCACAAGAATACAAACAACGCGGTAGCATTACCATACAATATGGTTTTACAGAAACACGGTTTGGTACTGCATTGTTGGGCGTTAGCGAACGAGGTATTTGCTGGCTCTCGTTTATTCAAACCGATGGCGATGCATTTGCAAGTCTGGAAGAAATGAAAACGTATTGGCATAATTCCATTTTCAGAGAGAACAAGGAATTGATTGCAGAATATGCAATGAGAATTTTTACCTCACCCCGTCAGCCAAAGGCTGACACCCCTCTCCCAGGGGAGAGGGGCAGGGGGTGAGGGATTAAAACTCTCAACCTCACTAATCCGCACTTCGCCATTCCTCACACATCCCGTTTTCAACTCGCATCATTCCGAACATGAGATGTTGCGTTACATCAAAAGATTAGAGAACAAGGATCTTTCAATGGTACACTCGATGATTTCATTGGGCTCGTGCACGATGAAATTAAATGCCACCACCGAAATGATTCCGGTAACGTGGCCAGAGTTGGGACAAATGCATCCGTTCGCTCCAGTTGATCAAACGTTGGGCTACCAGGAAATGATTACCAACCTGGAAAACTGGTTGAAAGAAATTACCGGCTTTACAGGTGTATCGTTACAACCTAACAGCGGTGCACAAGGTGAGTACGCAGGTTTGATGACCATTCGTGCCTATCACGAAAGCAGAAATGAAAGCCATCGCAACGTATCGCTTATTCCAGCATCGGCACACGGCACTAATCCGGCCAGTGCGGTAATGGCGGGTATGGAAGTAGTGGTTGTAAAATCAGATGCCGAAGGAAAAATTGATGTGGCCGATCTGAAAGCAAAAGCCATTCAATACAAAGACAAACTTTCGTGTTTAATGGTTACATATCCATCTACACACGGTGTGTTTGAAGAATCGATTATTGAAATCTGTGAAACCATTCATGCTAATGGCGGATTGGTGTACATGGATGGGGCCAACATGAATGCTCAGGTCGGATTAACATCGCCTGCCAACATTGGTGCCGATGTGTGTCACTTAAACCTGCACAAAACATTCTGTATCCCACACGGTGGTGGTGGCCCCGGCATGGGTCCTATTTGTGTGAATGATAAACTAAAACCTTTCTTACCCGGACATGCGGTTGTAAAAACCGGTGGTGAAAAAGCAATCCCGGCTGTGTCGGCAGCTCCCTATGGCAGCGCCAGTATTTTGGTTATTTCATACGCGTACATTGCCATGATGGGTGGCGAAGGTTTAACCAACGCAACTAAACTCGCCATCTTCAATGCGAATTATATTAAAGAGCGTTTGAATGGTCATTATAAAATTCTGTACACCGGTGCTAATGGTCGCTGTGCGCACGAAATGATTGTGGATTGCCGCGACTTTAAAAAAGCCGGCATTGAAGTAGAAGATATTGCCAAGCGTTTGATGGATTATGGATTCCATGCACCTACTGTTTCATTCCCGGTGGCAGGAACCTTGATGATTGAACCTACTGAAAGTGAACCGAAGGCGGAGATGGATCGCTTTGTAGAAGCGTTGATTGAAATCCGCAACGAAATCCGCGAAGTGGAAGAAGGCAAAGCCGATAAAGAAAATAATGTATTGAAACATGCACCACACACAGCGGCTGTAATTACTGCCGATGAATGGACTCGTCCGTATAGCCGGCAAAAAGCAGCTTATCCGTTGGCATTTGTTAAGGAGGCCAAGTTCTGGCCAAGTGTTAGTCGTGTAGACAATGCTTATGGCGATCGTAACCTGGTATGCAGTTGTTTACCGTTGGAAGAATACGAAAAAGCCGAGGCGTAAGGATCGCCTTCGAAATTCAATTTTTACTTACTTTAAATTGGGTTATCTTGTGGTAACCCAATTTTTTTATGTACAAGTTTTTACTGTTTATTCTCGTGGTTTCATCTGCAGTAGCGCAGGAATCCAAAAAACCGTTTCGAATTGGCGTTGCTGGGCTTACACATGGCCATGTGCATTGGGTTTTGAATCGTGCACACGATGGCGATTTTGAAATTGTAGGCATTGCCGAAAGTAATCGACCATTAGCAGAAAAGTTATTGGCCCAGTATAAGCTTCCAATCAACTTACTTTATAATTCGCTTAACGAGATGCTCGACAAAACAAAACCCGAAGCCGTAACCGGTTTCGGCAACACGTTCGATCATTTAAGTGTGGTACAAGCATGCGCACCCCGAAAAATTCATGTGATGGTTGAAAAACCATTAGCCGTAAGTCTTGATCATGCACGGCAAATACAAAAGTTAGCTCAAACTAATTCCATACACGTACTCACCAATTACGAAACTACCTGGTATGCAAGCAATCAAAAAATTGAAGAACTCTTTCGCGCCAATAAACCTATGGGTGATGTGCGAAAGGTAGTTGTGCATGATGGACATGAAGGTCCTAAGGAAATTGGTGTGGGACCAGAGTTTCTGGAATGGCTGATTGATCCGGTAAAGAATGGCGGGGGTGCGTTAATGGATTTTGGTTGCTATGGTGCTAACCAGATTACCTGGTTATTAAATGGTGAACGGCTCCTCTCGGTATACGCGGTAACGCAACAGATGAAACCACACATATATCCCAAAGTAGATGATGAAGCCACTATCATTCTTACTTACGCTAAAGCACAAGGTATCATTCAAGCCTCTTGGAACTGGCCATTCGGCAGAAAAGATATGGAAGTGTATGGTGAAAAAGGGTATCTGATTGCAGACCGGCAAGGATC
>DPSB01000014.1 GCA_003537495.1 Cytophagales bacterium
ATGAAACGCATCTTAGTTCCCTGCGATTTTTCCGATCCGGCCGTTCAGGCTTTCAAGTTTGCAGTTGAAATAGCCCGCCAAAGTGGGGGCGAAGTGATCTTGCTGAATGTAATTGAACTTCCGGTTATGAGCGACAGCGTACTCATGCCTTCGCTCTCGTTTGAAGAAGCCTTCATTAAAGATATGAAAGCCAACTCCGAAAAGAATTTTACCAAGATGAAATCAAAGTGGGCAGGCGATGTAAAAGTTACCACCCTGATTGAATACGGTAGCACCACACCCTCTATTCGCGATTTTGTTCAGGATAATAAAATTGATCTGGTGATAATGGGTACACACGGTGCTACGGGCATGAAAGAATTTTTTATCGGATCCAATACCGAAAAAATTGTACGCACCTGCCCGGTACCGGTTATCGCTATAAAAGGTGCAACAAAAATTTCAGCTATTAAAAGCATAGTATTTCCTAACGTGCTTGATCTCGATCAGGAAGAATTAACGCTTAAAGTAAAAGCCTTGCAGAGTTTCTTCGGTGCATCGCTACATGTGTTGTATGTAAACACACCTTCACGCTTCAGGCGCGATGTGGAAGTGAAGAAAGAAATGAAAGCATTTGCAAAGCGTTTCATGTTGAAAGATTATACACTCACCATTTTCAATGATTATACAGAAGAAGAGGGACTGCGAAACTTTATAGCCGAAACCAAAGCCGACCTGGTGGCTATGGCCACACACGGCCGCAGAGGACTGAATCATTTAATGAGCGGTAGCATTGCAGAAGATGCCGTTAATCATTTGCAATGCCCTATCTGGACTTATAAAATCAGTTAATCGCCAGCGGTGTGAAAAAACAAATTCTTTTTCCTGTCGATTTTCAATCGGGAGCACATCTGGCCGATTATGCCAACTTGTTTGCTCATGTTGATAAAAAGATTTTCATGGGCTTCTTTCTGCGCGACTTTGTAAAATCGGCACGGGTTAAGAATACCGAGGCAGACAAACAGGCATTGCAACAGAATTTACAACAGGAGGCTGATCAATTGAAACTGGACTTTGATGTTTTAAAAAGTCACTCCAACGCAAATCTGTTGTTAAACCAAAGTCGCTTTGCCGATCTGGTTATTGTTAATCCGCTCACAAGCGAAAACATTTTACAGCTAAACCATATTTTTCCTGATCACTTTTTTGATTTGGTGGCTTGCCCGGTCTTCCTATCGGAAGACGTAATGCGGCCGTTTGATGAGATTTTAGTTTTGTTTGATTATGATCAATCGGGGTTGGTGGCTTTAAAATCTTTTCTGTCTTTTTTTGGCAAAGTAAGCAGCGATAAAAAAGTAACGCTGCTCACCGTAAGTCCGGATGATATGCCTGAGATTCACCTAGAGAAATATTTAGTGAGCTACCTGCAAAAGTTTTTTAAAGATGTAGGCATTGTTCCGCTCAGTAGCAAGGATCTTGCTCAGCAGGTAATGGGGCATGCCACCAAACTTACGCCGCCGGTTTTAGTAATGGGCCGCACGGCTATTGATTTATTGAATAACGAAGAGTTGGCAGGGCAGGTAACAGATCATCACATTTCTGTTTTTTATTCAAACGTATAGCCATGGAAACGCTCGTAACCCAGGTTGTAAAATGTTATCATTGCGGGCAACCGTGCGAAGATGAAGTATTAAAATTGGATGAGAAATCGTTCTGTTGCTATGGATGCAAAACAGTTTACGAAATTCTGAACGAAAATAATCTTTGCGAGTATTATACCTTTGATGAAAACCCAGGTATAAACCTGCGCCATGTAAGTGACGACACTTATGCTTATTTAGATGAAACTGCAGTAAAAAAACAACTACTTGAATTTGATTCTACTTCGTTTGCGCGAATCAGATTTTATGTTCCTAACATTCATTGTATTTCCTGTATCTGGTTGTTAGAGAATCTACAGAAGCTACAAACCGGAGTTTTGAAATCGGAAGTAAATTTTTCAGGTAAGACAGTTCGCATAGATTTTAACCCTGAATTGGTTTCGCTAAGTAAACTTGGTCGGTTACTGGCATCACTTGGCTATGCACCGCGCATTAATCTGAACAAAGAAGACAGGCAGGTTGCACCTGCCTCACAGCAATTGGTAATTAAGCTGGCTATTGCGGGGTTTGCTTTTGGTAATGTTATGTTATTAAGCTTTCCGGAATATCTGGGTCTTAACGAGAGTGATGTTGCCTTGCAGCGGTTATTCTCGTGGATTAACATTGCGCTGGCCATGCCCGTAACGTTTTACAGCGGCAATGAATACTTTACCAATGCCTGGAAAAGTTTTAAGCAGCGGCAGATCAACATTGATGTTCCGATTGCTGTTGGTTTGCTCGCGTTATTGTTACGCAGTGTATATGATATTGTCAGTCAAACCGGTGCGGGCTATCTGGATTCGTTAACAGGTTTGGTTTTCTTTTTGTTGATTGGTCGTTGGTTTCAAAGTAGAACGTATGACAGTCTTGCATTTGATCGGGATTATAAATCTTACTTTCCGTTGGCCATTCAGAAATGGATGCAAAATGAATGGCGCGCTGTTGTTGTGTATGAGTTGGAGCCACAAGATGTAATTCGGGTGCGCAACATGGAAATTGTACCGGCCGATTCCATCTTGAAAAGTGAAGAGGCCTATTTCGATTACAGTTTTGTTACAGGCGAGTCGAAGCCGGTGAAAGTTATGCGGGGCGAACTTGTTTATGCCGGTGGAAAATTAGTAGGCCAGCCGGTTGAGTTGGTTGTGCAAAAGAAAACGGCACAAAGTCAGTTAACCAGTTTGTGGAACGAATCAGCCTTTCAAAAACCAAATGAAAGTGCTTATAAAAAGATTATAGATAGAGCAGCCCGCAGATTTACGTGGATTGTTTTACTGCTGGCAGTTGGCACGGGAGTATTCTGGTTTTATTACGATACTTCGCGCATGTGGCTGGTGCTTACTTCCGTGTTAATGGTTGCATGTCCGTGTGCATTGGCGCTGGCAACTCCGTTTACGTATGGCAACATGCTGCGTGTATTCGGTCGCTATGGTTTTTATTTAAAGAATGCTGATGTAATTGAACGAATGGCTACTATCAATACACTGGTGTTTGATAAGACAGGAACCATTACACACGGAGCCTCGGCTGTAAATTTTGCTGGCTTTCTTACGGCACAAGAGTATGGTTGGATAAAACTGATTACATCCACTTCAACCCATCCGCTTAGTAATCTTATTGCAAAACATATTCTAAATAAATCGGATGCTGTGATTACCGAGCTAAAAGAATTCCCCGGTAAGGGTATACAAGCTGTTATTTCCGGAAAAAGTATTCGGTTGGGTTCGGCTTTGTTTACAGGCAATGAAGGTGGTGGAGAAGCGGCATCGCGGGTTTTTGTTTCCATAGATGGATTGGCACGTGGGTATTTTGAAATTGAAACATCGGTTCGGTCCGAGATAAAAGATTTGGTTGCGCGTTTGGGTACTCAGGTTAAGGCTTTGCTTTCAGGCGATCATCCGATAGAAGCCGGACGAATGCGCGCTGTATTTCCGGCAAGGGTGCAATTGTTATTCAATCAATCGCCACACGATAAACTGAATTTCATTTCCGATCTGCAAAAGCAAAATCATAAGGTGATGATGATTGGTGATGGTTTGAATGATTCAGGGGCTTTGCAACAAAGTGATGTGGGCGTTGCTGTTACCGATGACACCGGAGTGTTTACACCAGCCAGCGATG
This sequence comes from Cytophagales bacterium, assembly GCA_003537495.1. Classification (GTDB taxonomy): domain Bacteria; phylum Bacteroidota; class Bacteroidia; order Cytophagales; family Cyclobacteriaceae; genus ELB16-189. The sequence goes on from DPSB01000014.1 coordinate 3,738, forward strand.
GTATTCTGGCAGGAAACATGTTGGGTAAACTGGATTCGTTTTTACGATTGGCAAAAAAATCAACAGTAATCTTAAAAACCGGATTCGTAATTTCGTTTTGTTATAACGCTATCGCGTTAAGCGTGGCCATGAGTGGTTTTTTAACACCGCTTATTGCGGCCATCTTAATGCCAATAAGCAGTGTAAGTGTAGTTGGGTTTACCTCGCTTGCTGTTAACTGGGTAGCCCGAAAAGAATTTAAATCAAACTTATAGGTCATGCTGATTATAGTTTTACTTATTTCGATTTCGCTTACCATTGCCATTTTGTTTCTGGTGGCTTTTGTGTGGAGCATGCGCAGCGGCCAGTTTGACGACACGTATGGCCCATCGGTAAGAATGCTGTTTGACGATAAAAAGAAAAAAGAATAGCCCGTTTATAAAAGAGTGCCTACCTTTTAGGCATGGAAATACTTTGGTTTGTTGTAGGTGGCTTGTTAATTCTGATTGGAATAGCGGGTTGTTTTTTACCAATACTGCCCGGCCCGCCTCTTGCCTTTCTCGGTCTTTGGATTCAACAACTCAAAGAGCCAAATCCGTTTACTTCTAAATTTCTCTGGATCTGGTTTGGAATAGCGTTGGTAGTTACGGCTATCGATTACTGGGCACCTGTTTATGCAACTAAAAAATTTGGTGGTAGCAAAGCTGGTATTTGGGGTTGTATGATAGGTTTGTTGCTTGGTTTTTGGATGGGTCCATTCGGAATTATTATCGGCCCTTTGGCGGGTGCATTTATTGGTGAAATAATGAATAACCAGGATTCTTCCAAAGCACTGCGGGCCGCACTTGGTTCCTTTGCGGGATTTCTACTCAGTACGCTGCTCAAGTTGATCGTGTGCGTAATTATGTTTTGGTATTGGGTGGTGAGCTGGTGAACCTGTTTCCAGTTACCAGTAACCAGAAACAGGTTTATTAAGTTTACTGCTGCCCGATCATCATAAAGGGTGCCCAATAATACGGTTCAGGATACTCCACCCGTAACTCTTTCTTGGCATCTATAAAACTCTGGCGCATGTTGTTGGTAGCTAACCATTTTCTATAAAAGTTAATAATCAGTTTTTGAGTGGCCTCATCATCAACTTTAAACATACTCATGATTAATACTTTTGCGCCAGCCACCAGGAAGGCTCGTTGCAAACCATACACCCCTTCACCGTTTTCTATTTTACCCAACCCGGTTTCGCAGGCACTTAATACTACCAGGTCTGTCTGGTCCAGGTTCAAACTCATAGCCTCAGCGGCTGTAAGAATACCATTGGAAATATTGTAGTTATATCTTGTTTCGTTAAAGATATCGCCTGCGCCCGAAAACAAAAGTCCGGTTTTTAACAGCGGATTATCAGCCATTGCAGCTTCACTTTCGGTTAACTGTTCTAATTCATTTTGTTCTATAGCTGGAGTGTAAAAACCGTGTGTGGCGAAGTGCAAAATTTTAGGGCTTGACACTTCTTTAACTTTTTCTTCACTGGCAGAGCTCTCTACGTACTCATCCGTTGCCCAACTTCTTTGTTTCAGCAATCCTTGTAACTGTTCAACCTCACGCTCGGTGCCAGGTAACGATGCCCAGTTGCCGGTTGATGCGGTTAAATAAAATTTAGGATTACCAAACATGGTAGCTGAGTTCGAGGCCGCCACAGGTCGTGACTTCACCTTGTTTAAGTACAAGTCTTTGGTGTTGCTTACCAACACTATATTGGCGTTGTCAATAATATATTTTCCATCGGGCGTAGGTATGGCCTCCAGGTTAATCTGATTGTACACACCATCGGCTGAAAGATAGATAGTGGTTACGGTACCAATTCCTTTTTGAATCGGTTCCCAGAATACCTTATACGAGTAGCGATCTTCTATTTTGCCGATAATGGAATTTCTGTAATTAGCGAAATATCTTTTTTCAAGAAAATGTCCTTCAGGCAGAATGATGGCTTTGGGTCGGGCATTATCATTTTTTATGTAGAGGGCCACATA
>DPSB01000495.1:0-1304 GCA_003537495.1 Cytophagales bacterium
ATTATTTAGATTGATAAGTGTGATCTATATTATTGTTTTTGTGCTCCGTGTGAATAAAATTTTTGTTAGCATTTCGGGACAGGAATAAAGCTTGAATGGTTTTAATTATTACAACAGGCATTAGTGCAAGGGCTTTAATTAATTTCAATGAAAAATAATGCCGTGGGGTTGCTAATGCAAGTGCAAAAAAATAGAAAACGGTTATCCCCCACCAGCGGACAATTACCTCATGGTTTTGAGAATAAATCAATGAAAATGCAGTAGAGAAGAGTATTAACGCGATTATGCTATTAATTCTGGACGGAAAAATATTTTGGCAAACAGCAATATTGAAATAGTTAATGTTACCATTCATCAATAGCCTAAAGCTGTTAGTGAAATTCTTTCGTAAGGTATCGTATTGGCCTGCTATCCACCGCCTTCGTTGGTTTTTATAAGCCTCCGGTGAATCTACCTTTTCGTCATAAACCAGAGTACCTTTTTGATACGTTATTTTATGACCTTTCTCTACTAGAGCAACCTGCAACGCTTTATCTTCAACAGCTGAATCTATTTTAGAAAGTTCTTCTTTGATGAGTGAAAAGGGAAAAGCCATGCCCGAACCAATCAAAGCCGAAGAAAGCCCTAAAGCATTGGCCCCTTGTCTGAAGAGGTGATTATTGATGGCTTCACTTAGGCCGTCTAATACAGCCATGGGAGTATTAAGGTTTTTAGCCACCCGCTGTGCCTGAATTATTCGATAACCTTGATTGTACAGACTATTGATATCTTTTAAGAAATCTTGTGCAAGGATATTATCAGCATCGGCAATAATGGCAATTTCATAATTCTGATCCACCGCATTAAAAGCAAAATTCAAGGATCTGCTCATCATGCTTTTTTCAAACAGTACAGGAATTACAATTGCCTTAGTTTTTTTAAGTTGATCTATTGTTTCTGTTTTTAGCGAATCAGCAATTACGATCACATCAAATCTTGATTCGGGATAATCAACTTTTAAAAGTTCCTTAGTTGTATGGATAATAACGGCATCCTCCTTATAACTGGGGATGAATACAGCTATTCTATTAAAAGTTTGTTGTTTTAAAGGGATAATGCGCTTATAAAAATGACCACCCAGCGCCAGTATAAATACATAAACAGTATTTAAGAGAAAGAAAGTAAAGAGAATGAGTTCGATCATTGAACAAGAAAGGGGTATGCCCTTATACTTTCTCTTTTTGGAAGAGTGCCGGGAAAGTTGAAAAGATAATTTTCATATCCAACTGGAAAGAATTCTTCATAGCATATTCCATGTCCAAATG
>DPSB01000495.1:1618-3067 GCA_003537495.1 Cytophagales bacterium
TATTGCCACGCTTTGTCACCTGCCATAAACCAGTTATACCAGCAGGAGCAAGAAAACGCCAGGCTATTTGATCTTTGGTAAGTCTTTCTGCTTCGTACAGGGGTAGAGGACGGTTACCCACTAACGACATATCGCCTTTCAGTACATTAAAAAGCTGCGGCAACTCATCCAGGCTTGAGTTTCTAAGAAAAAGCCCAAAACGTGTAACCCGTGGATCGTCCTTAATTTTAAAGAATACTGTCTCGGTACTGTTTTCTGAATATTGATTTAAATGCGCGAGATTTTTCAATTCTTTATCAGCCCCGGTACGCATTGATCTGAATTTGTAAAAATCAAAAATCTTGTAGCCTGATCCTGCACGTTTCGAAATATAGAATACAGGCCCACGAGACTCAAGTTTTACAATGATTGCAATGAGTAATAGTATTGGCGAAAGGACTATCAATGCAATAGAAGATAAAATAATATCAGAGACTCTTTTAAGCTTCCAGATTTTTATGGATTGCATGGGTTCTATACTCTTTGCCGGCTCCAGATTATTAAGACCTGTATTTTTCCGAACCTTGGTTTTTTTGATGAAATGAATCCGCTTCATCATCAGTTCGGAGAAGGCTCCCAGAAGATAATCATCAACTTTAAGATCAAGCGCTATAGATTTTGCCCGATCCTCATACTTATTGGTATAAAGTATGAAAGGAATATTATGCAGGTTAAGGAGTTCGGAAAGCTTGCTCATTTGTTTCGGATTTGCATCCTGACCAATGAATACTGCATCTACAATTTCAGGGTTTTCCAGAATTGCAAAGGATAGGGACTCTAAAGTGAAGTATGAAAAATGCCAGTTATCCTGAATAAAGTCAGCCTGTTCGTTTTCAATAAGTTGAAGTACAGCAATGTGGATGGTTGAATCCTTAAAAGCACCCCTTTTTTGGGTAGGCACAGCAATATCACTATCGGTTTTCATCGATTAATAGCCAAAGGTTTTTCTACTCTTTTGAATGTATTCTCGATCTCTTCGATAAGTAACTGTGGTTCGAATGGTTTAATTAAATAGCTGCTAGCCCCTAAGGCCAAACACTTCTTTCGTTTTTCCGGATCTTCACTTCCTGAAAGGATTATTACGGGTATATTCCTCAAAATTCCACTGGTTTGGATGTTTTCTAGCAATTCAAGGCCATCTAATGAGGGCATGTGTAAGTCCGAGATTATCAGATCGGGTAAGGCATTTGAAGATAACCAAGCCAGCGCATCAAGCCCATTTTGGTGAATTATAACTTCAAATTTTCCTTTTAAGATGCGGTCGAGCAACCAGCATAAGGGCTCGTCATCTTCTATTATCAAAATTCTTTTTAAAGTTTGAGTACTCACCGAATGTAATTGAAATAAGGCAATCTAATAAACACAGCAACTTACTAAAACATACTCATTCTAACAATTTCAAAATTACCC
>DPSB01000091.1 GCA_003537495.1 Cytophagales bacterium
GACCATTGATTTCCAGAATCTCAAGTCCGCGGAATAGATTCCGCATTTTGAAATTCGTGCTGAAGTACGGTCCCGGAAAACCTTGCGTTACCGTAACCCCGGCTTCGGCACGCGCTACAAAACAATCATTACCGGCTCCGCTACCCAGATCAATTACAGTATTCCCTTTTTTAATTTTTGCAAATTGCGTGGGCAGTCCGCAACCTAAACCCAGATCAGCATCAGGATTATAGCCTGCTAATTGGCCATAGTCATCGCTCATAATAGTGGTTACTTCGGTTGAACAACTACCCGATCCGCAGCAAGACGATTGATTGGTTTCCTTATCCTGCAAGGCAATAGCGCTATACTTTTGTTTTACAATCTCCTTTAGTTGTTCCTCGGTTTTCATAACGGTGTATTAAAGTTTTAACAACACATATTTTTCTTTTGAAGCTTAGCTGAAATATTAGCAAAGTAATCCTGAAGTTTTGAAATGGCTTTTTCGTCAATGCAATAACAGATGGCGTTACCTTCTACATTTCCTTTAATAAGGCCTGCGTTTTTTAGTTCTTTCAGGTGTTGCGAAATGGTGGGCTGTGCAAGAGGCAGTTCATTCACAATGTCTCCGCAAATGCAGGTATCTACTTTTACCAGGTATTCTATAATGGCGATGCGGGCGGGATGGCCCAATGCTTTGGTAAGTGTAGCAATTCCATTTTGCTTATCGGTAAAAAAATCTGTTTTGCTGGCACCCATAGGTTAATTTTAATATTGCAATATTACGATAAATATAAGGTCAAAGGTTCGCTCATGGTAGTTTTTTTTAAAGAAAGTTTTAAAATATTGCTTAAAGTTGGCCTTTCAGACAGAAAAAAGGTTATTCTAAATTAATTCTCATCTAAGCTCAGGTTCCGTAAGCCGGCTGCCCAGTACAAACTGGCTTTTTGTTTTTCGAACTCTGCCCGTAGCTTCAATAGTTTAGATTGCGATTGAATGAGTTTCTCCTGTTGCACATTGATTTTGAATAAATCACTTTCTCCATTTTCCAAATTCAAAAGTTCGCCCTGTAACAGGCGCTGGTAATTAGAGGTCATTGCATTTTGCTGTTGCAATAACGTGTTGGTGTTTACCAATTGATTAAAAGTTGCTTGCACCTGGTTTAAAATTTCACGTTCGGTTTGGGTGCGTTCGTAAGTAGTGTTCTGAATCTTCAATCGGGTTTGGGCTACTTTTGCGCGTTCTTTTCGTAACAGAATCGGCATGTAAAAATCCAACCCGAATTTATAGTTGTTCAAAAAGGTAAAAGTTTGAAACTCTCCGGTTGGCCGCAAGGGCTGATTCAGAAAATTGTAATTCAGGTTGAGGCGTGGTTTTAAAAATTCAGTAGCAAGCTTGCGGTCAATTTCCAGTTGATCCAGTTTAACCGAAAGTTTTTGCAATTCAGGATGGTTTGCTGTAGCGAGTTTTAATAGTTGTTCCAACGCAGCGTTGGATAATACTTCGGCCTCGCCAATAGGTTGTGGCGCGAGTAGTGCTGAAATCTGCAGGGGATTACCAGCAGAATCCCACAAATGATTGGATAGTTTAACCGATGAGTTAATCAGATCGAGATAGGCTTCCTGCCGCTCAACCTGGCGCTGCTGGCGCGTAATGTCAGCCTGCAAAGTATCCAGCCCACTGGCTTCACCCATTTGTTCATTCAGCCGTACCCTTCTGAAAATCTCGTCTGCAATTAGCGCATTACGCGTATTAAGTTGATAATTGAAGTATGCGAAATACCATTGCCAGTAATCTTTGGCGGCTTCCAGTAAAATCTTGTTTATCAGTTTTACTTGTTCAGCTTCGGCAAGAGTAACACCAAGTTGCGCTTGTTTAAGTGTGGCTCTGCGTTCATCTGTAAACAATCCACGCCCAATTGGTAACGTGAGGCCTGCAAACAATTGCCGGTTGTAATCTTCATCGGGCAATAGGTTTTCGGTACTTAAGTAAGTACCGGTGTTGCGCTCAATCCCAATTTTAGGATCAACCGGAAACCAGGTTGGCACGGTAAACGATCCATACCACTTGTTGTAATATTCTTTATTGTCGTACTCTTTCAGGTTGCCTTGCAGTTCTATTTTAGGGTCGAAGGCTCCGCGTGCAAAACGAATATCTTGCTGCGCCACATCACTTAATAACTCTGCTTGCTTAATAAGCGGATGATACTGCGACATAGATGCGTAGAGATTTTCGAGCGTAAACGTGGTAACGCTATCGGGTATCTGCAACGCATCTTTCAAGGCTTGTTGTGCAAGACTTGAAAAAGACGATGCAATAATTAATAAGGTGATGTAGCGCTTCATTTTTTCTTGACAGTTTTAGTCTCCTCAGCCGGAGCCATATCCAAAGGCTCTTCATATAAACTTGGCGGGAAGCCATTAAGTTGTCGCCAGATTTCATACCATACCGGTACATCATCTAACATAACCCAACCTTGTGTGCCCGATCCGTTTCGGATTTGCTTAGGCCATGCATCATCTTTTTTATCAGGCACAACCAAAATCCGAAACTCACCGGGCTTTGAATTTACATAGTCAATTACTTCTACCGTTCCACCAAACGAACCAACCGATACACTTGGCCAACCGCTAAACTGCAAGGCCGGGAAACCATCAAACTCAATCCGCACATGGCGCCCTTTGCTGATGAGTGGAACATCCATAGCTTTTACATACATCTCTACCGCTACATCATTTGATTGTGGCATAATGGTGCAAACAGGTTCACCTTCGGCAATGGTCTCGCCAATGCCGGCACGCGCAGCTTTAATAACGTACCCGGCTTGTGGTGCCAGAATATGATACTGCTGACTGCGAATTTCCATATTAGCTAACTCGTTGCGCAGCTTGGCTAACTCAGCTTGTGTATCAAACTGCTCAGCTAACGTGTTGCTTAAATCTGAATCAGCTTTGTTAATCTTGTCGAGATATTCGGCCTGCACGCGTTCTATTTCAATTTGTGCATTTGTTAAGTCGGCTTCAGCACCCTGGTATTTGTACTCCATGTCCTGATACTTGGTAAGTGGTATGTTACCTGCTTCAAATAATTTTTTGTTTCGCTCAAACTGATTTTTAGCGTTGGCAAATTTTACACGCTCAGCTTCCAGCTTGGCTTTTGATTGTTCCACTTTGGTGCGCATACCTTCGCGCAAAGCCCCAATTTGTTTTTGTAACGCTTTGGCTTTATCATCTTTTGAACTTAGACTACTCTCTTTGGAGGAAATAACTTCACGCAAGCGCTGCAATAATTTCGGGTCGAAATACTTTTCTTTCACTTCGCTAACCACTGCAATGGTATCGCCTTTGTTTACCAGTTGGCCTTCATTCACTTTCCACACTTGAATTCTACCAGCAATAACGGTTTCAATAGTTTG
>DPSB01000090.1 GCA_003537495.1 Cytophagales bacterium
CATAACTCTGACATTGAAATCGTTGCTTGCTAAGCCGGATCCCCCACCAAATTACTGACAAACTACCGTAGGCCCAACACCGCTTTTTTTATGTTTCCCATAAACAAAAAAAGTTTAGTGAAACCACTTTCACTAAACCCCTTGTAATCCTATGATAGTCAACACCTCCAGAGGTGTTTCACCAATTATTTTTCAGTAATATGCCTTTTTTTTATTCCTTATCAAGTACTTCGTAGCGTGAGTAATTACTTCGAAAATCCGGTATTAGTTCCTTCATCAAGGCAACCATTTTAAGTTCATTCTTGTCGTTCACTAAGTCAAAAAACAACTCTATGTACCGGTTTATTTCTTCGTACGAATGAGGCTCTACCTTTCCTATCAATATCTTTTCATGGTGAGTCTGAATTGTATCTTCCGATTTATTCAACAACTCTTCATAAAGCTTCTCACCTTCTCTCAATCCTGTAAATACGATTTCAATGTCTTTACCAGGTTGCATCCCTGAAAGCAGAATCATTTTCTTAGCCAGATCAGAGATTTTAACAGGCTTACCCATATCGAAAATAAATATCTCTCCACCTTTTCCCATAGTACCAGCCTCTAAAACCAATTGGCAAGCTTCAGGTATGGTCATGAAAAAGCGAGTTACTTCTGGGTGCGTAACCGTAACTGGTCCACCATCTTGAATCTGCTTTTTAAACAACGGTATAACAGACCCGTTTGATCCCAAAACATTTCCAAATCGGGTGGTAACAAAAGCAGTAGAATGATTTCCGGCTAAGCGTAGTTTTTCGTTTAACGCTTGCACATAGACTTCTGCAATACGCTTGGAACATCCCATTACATTAGTAGGATTAACGGCTTTGTCTGTAGAAATCATGACAAATTTTTTAATCCGAAACTCAATAGCAAGATCAGCCAGATTTTTAGTGCCTAAAATATTACAATGAATGGCCTCACTTGGGTTACCCTCCATCAGTGGGACATGTTTGTAGGCGGCAGCGTGATAAATGATCTCTGGTTTGTTCTCTTCAAAAATCGCACTAATTCTTGCTCTGTTTGTTATATCAGCCAAATATGGAATAACCCTGCCAGTAAACTTTACTTTTATCTCGCGCTCTATCTCGTAAAGTGGAGATTCAGCCTGATCAATCAGAATGATTCGCTCGGGTCCGTAAGCTGCAACTTGCCGAACCAATTCGCTGCCAATTGAGCCAGCTGCACCTGTAATACAAACACGTTTACCTTTTAAATTAGAAGCAATCGAGATATTGTTAAGTTGAATGGTTTCACGTCCAAGTAGTTCCTCAATATTAACCTCTCTAATCTGATTAATACTCAATTCTCCACCTACCCATTTCTCTACAGGGGGAACGGTTCTTACCTTCACATGATTTCGTATGCAGGCATCAACCATCTCATTTTTTCTTTCCAAAGATATGTCCCGAACAGTAATAACCAGTTCATCAATATTCAGTTCATCGAAGCAATGATCGAGACTATCACCTCTGCCATCATAAATCTTAGATCCATCTAACACTTTACCAATTTTATTTGGATTGTCTTCCAAAAAACCAACAATCTGCATTCTTGGTGTTGACTCAATAACATGCCTTGTGATGATTCCTGTCTGACCTGCCCCAAAAATCAAGACTCTTGATTTCTTTATAATGGCATTTCTGTAGTAAGCAAAAATATATTTTACCAGCAGCCTATAATTGAATAGAAAAAGAAATGAAGAAAGAAGGCTGATAAAGATAACTGAGAATGGTATTATGAAGTTTCCACTGCTAACATAAGTAAGAAGATTAATTGCTGATACCAAACTTGCATTTAATACAAGCATAAAAAATATTCTTACACCATCCTGAATACCTGTATAGCGGATAATACCTTTATAACTACCTGTTGCAATAATCGCCAGAAACCCACATGTTCCATAGATGGCAATTCCGAAATAGAAGTGATTATTGATTAACTCAGCAGTAGAAAAGTTAAATCTTAACAGATATCCGGTGAGGGTTGAAAACACAATAAAGCCTGAATCAATCAGGACAATAACCCATCGAGGTAATATTTTTAACTTCCTTAAAAATGCTGGAAGGTTCTTCACGATTTAGGAACGCCTTTGTTTAGAGGACATAAATCTTCTTAATCCTAAAAAACCGCCTAAGGCAATTAATAATTCTATACCCGTGATGGGTACATCCGGATCACTACTTGGGTCACCTGGTTGCGCATAAACACCTATTGCCAGTAAACACAATACAGTGCTATAAATGATTCGGAGGAGAAGGGTGTTCAATTTCATTTTTTAATAATCTTGAAAGTGGAAACTGCGTTTCTATCGCTATTTAATTTAACCAGATAAAGACCTGCGGGCTTGTCAGCAAAATCAATCTCAACATCATCCGTTTTTTTCTTAACTTGAATTCGACCGACCGAAATTCCCGAATTAGAAATTATTTCTATAGAACTAACCTCCAATCCAGCAACCTGAATAATTAATTTATCAACAACTGGGTTAGGATAGACTCTGGCTTGAATTTTTGCTTCCTCAATTCCTGTTACAATAAATTCAAACTCGTCAATCGATTTACAGGCCCCAATTTCTACTTCAACTCTATACAATCCTGATTCAGTTACTGTAATAGATTGACCTGTTGCACCCGGAATTATTTCATTGTTATAGTACCAGCGATTACCTGAACTATGACTGGATGTTAACACACCATAAGAAGTTTCGGTTATTTCAGCATTTTCAAACTGTTCTACTACTGCTTTTACTTCGTGTCGGTTTCCTTCGCAACCTGCAGCATTTACTATGGACACGTAATATGATTTAGTCTTATCCAGAACCGGGGTAACAAATTCACCATTAAAAGTTTCACTTATCAACTCAGATGCATTGACGCTTTGATACCATCTATACTTACCATTAGCAGGCGCTCCATCAGCTTTAAGAGTTGATTGTCCTGCCTGACATGAAAGCCCATCCGTTACAGATAGAACTTCATAAATCTTGTCAACAGTCACATTTATTACACTACTCAATGGAAGAGCGGTACAGCCAGGGCGCTGTGCATATAATGTTAAAGTATTTTCTCCTAATACTAACTTATCCGAAGGAACATTCAGAAGAAGCTCACCCCCATTGCCATTAGCTAGTTCCGAAACCGTATTTCCATCAATCGAAGCAAAGTATTTAACGCCCGTTTCCGATGTGGCCAACGCAATGTTATAAGGTGAATCGATACAAATCTTATCGGCACCCTGAGCATTAATCAAAAGATTTAAAGCAGGCTGCTCAACAACAATACTGA
>DPSB01000551.1 GCA_003537495.1 Cytophagales bacterium
TCGGCTGTATAAATTACCCACACCGTGAAACCAAGGGCAACAATTCCATACACACGAACTGGTGCCAATAATTGCTTAGAGAAAAACAAAGCTGTGATCACAGCACCAATTGCTACATCCAGGCTAAGGAGGTTGATAATACGATAGGCGCTGAGCATGGATAAAAATAAAAAAGCTCTCAGGTATTCCCGAGAGCTTTTGGGTATTGATTTTGTCTTTATTATGCTGACTTCAACGCTTCGCCCCCAGCCACATTTTCCAGAATCTCTTTTGTAATAGCGGCCTGGCGTGTGCGGTTGTAGGTGAGTTTCAAATCTTTAAGCAACTCGCCTGCGTTTTCAGTAGCCTTATCCATAGCTGTCATCCGGGCACCGTTCTCAGCGGCATTAGAATCCAACACGGCTTTGTACAACTGAATTTTTAACGCTTTAGGAACAAGCCCATTAACAATCTCTTCCTGATTTGGCATGTAGATATAATCTACTTCCTGCTTTGTGCTTCCTTTGGCTACAGGCAACACAGGCAAAAATTGTTCGGTGCGCAAAATCTGAGTAGCTACGTTTTTAAATTCGTTATATACAATTTCAATTTTATCGTAACGACCCGCTTTAAACTCTTCCATTAAAAATTCACCCGCTTGCGCTACACCATCGTACGAAAGCCCTTGGAAAACATTCCAAAAGCTACTTTCCATTTTGAAGTTACGCTTAGCAAAAAACTCAAATGCTTTTTTACCAAGGGGCAGAATGGTTACGTTGCCTTTGGCAGCCTGCACACTGTATTTTTCGGTAATCAGTTTTGAAGCCGCTTTAATTATCGTGCTGTTGAACGAGCCACATAGTCCACGATCGGAACTAACCACTACCAACAATACATTCTCAACCGGCCGTTGTTTGCTGTACCACGCTTGCTCATCCTGGCCTGCAGCCGAAAGGTTTTGAAATAACCCGGTAAGTTTTTGCGCATACGGACGCATCTGGGTAATGCGTTCCTGAGATTTTCTCAACTTGGCAGCCGCCACCATTTTCATGGCTTTGGTAATCTGCTGCGTAGAGATTACTGAGGTTATTCTGCTTTTAACTTCCTTTAAGCTAGGCATATCTTAATTTTCGATGTTTCAATTCTCAATTAGCCAATAAAACCCATTGACAAATTGGGCTAATTGAACATTGGCTAATTGGTATTTAGATGCTAACTCCGTTGCAACTTTCTTAATCAAATCCACATCGGCATCATCAAATTTACCGGCACGGAAATTATCCAGTGTTTGCTTGTTCTGAGCGCGCAATAATTCAATAAATTCCTTTTCGAATTCTTTCACCTTATTAACCGGCACCCGGTCGATGTAACCACGTGTAGAAGCGAGGATCATCGCTACTTGTTCTTCAACAGGAACGGGTGCGTATTGTGGTTGTTTCAATACTTCGGTATTTCTACGACCACGTTCAATAGTCAATTTAGTAGCCGCATCAAGGTCGGAACCGAACTTGGCAAACGCTTCCAATTCGCGGAACTGTGCCTGATCCAACTTTAAAGTACCGGCAACTTTCTTCATGGATTTAATCTGGGCATTACCACCCACACGCGATACCGAAATACCTACGTTAATGGCCGGACGGATACCGGAGTTAAATAAGTTGGTCTCCAAAAATATCTGACCATCGGTAATCGAGATAACGTTTGTCGGGATATAAGCCGAAACGTCATTCGCCTGGGTTTCAATAATAGGAAGTGCTGTTAATGAACCACCACCTTTTACCACTCCTTTTAAAGAAGCGGGAAGATCGTTCATGTTAGAAGCGATACCATCGTTGTTGATGATCTTAGCGGCACGTTCCAATAAGCGTGAGTGCAGATAGAACACATCGCCCGGATAAGCTTCGCGTCCTGGAGGTCTGCGTAACAACAAAGACACTTCGCGGTAAGCAACAGCCTGCTTGGAAAGGTCATCGTAAATTACCAATGCCGGACGGCCGGTATCGCGGAAGAACTCGCCAATAGCGGCACCGGTAAACGGAGCAAAGAATTGCATCGGAGCCGGATCTGAAGCCGAAGCCGAAACAATTACAGTATATTTTAAAGCACCTGCTTTTTCTAAAGTTGCAGCCACGTTAGCTACCGTAGAAGCTTTCTGACCTACGGCTACGTAGATACAATAAACGGTTTCACCTTTTTCGTAAAATTCTTTTTGGTTGATGATGGCATCAATCGCAACAGCTGTTTTACCAGTTTGACGATCGCCAATGATCAACTCGCGCTGTCCGCGACCAATCGGAATCATCGCATCAATAGCTTTTATACCCGTTTGAAGTGGTTCATTAACCGGCTGGCGGAAAATTACACCTGGGGCTTTGCGCTCCAATGGCATTTCATAAAGCTGACCTTCAACCGGCCCTTTGCCATCAATTGGTTGTGCAAGTGTGTTTACTACACGACCCAACAAACCATCGCCTGCTTTGATAGAAGCAATCTGGCCGGTACGTTTTACAGTAGCACCTTCTTTAATTCCTTTACCATCGCCCAACAATACAGCACCCACGTTATCTTCTTCCAGGTTAAGCACAAGGGCCTTTAAGCCATTCTCAAACTCAACCAACTCACCCGCTTGTGCTTTTGTAAGTCCGTAAATACGGGCCACACCGTCACCAATGGTAAGTACGGTACCTACTTCTTGTAATTCAGTAGCAGTACGCGATTGTGAAAGTTGTTCGCGAAGTATTGCTGAGATTTCTTCCGGTCTGATTTCTGCCATATACTTTTAATTCAAAATTTTCTGTTTACTTTTTGCCTCACCCCTGCCCTCTCCAGAGGAGAGGGGTTGGTTCGAGTTATATTATTACTGTCAATTCAAAAATTTATTCTCTCATCCGCCTATGTTCCCCTCTCCTCTGGAGAGGGGTTAGGGGTGAGGTCAAAATTCTTTTACGAAAGGGTTTTCACTGAACTTCAGTTTCAACGCCTTGAGTTTACTTTTTACAGAAGCATCTATCTGGCGGTCGCCTACATTCAACACAAAACCACCAATCATATCTTTATCTACTTTCTCTTCCAGTTCAACTTCTTTTTTATGACTCAGTTCTTTTACCAGCAACTCAATCTCGCTGCGTAGTTTGGCATCCAAAGGTTGAGTAGTTGTAACAGAAGCTTTTCCAATACCTTTAAAATCGTTGTAGGCAACATGAAACTCGCTGGCAATAGCGGGTAAAAGTGGCTCACGATTTTTCTTTGTCAGGATTTCGATAATGCCCATGGTAAGCGGATGTACTTTCCCTTTGAATAAAGTTTCGAGTACTGCACGCTTTTTTTCGTGACGAACAATCGGGCTCTTCAGCATCAACACAAAATCGCGGCTGTTGCGACACACCTGAGCAAACAGTTGCATATCCTGATGAACAGGTTCCAACGCGTTTTGCTGCACGGCCAGGCCAAGCAGTGATTTTACGTATCGGGAAGCAACGCGTGAATCGGTCATGGATTAGTTCAGCTTAAGTTCTTTGATATAGGCTTCGGCCAGCTCTTTCTGAGCTTTGTCGTCAGCCAAATTTTTCTTGATCAATTTTTCGGCTACTTCAAGGGAGAAAGCAGCTACTTGTGCTTTTACATCGCGCAACGCGGCATTCTTTTCAGTTTGAATAACTGCCTTTGCATCTTCAATAATTTTATCTGCGGTTTTCTTAGCATCAACCTGTGCCTGATCGTGCATTTGATTAGCCGCTTCGCGCGCAACCTTCAAGATTTTATCGCGTTCTTCACGGGCTTCGCGCAAAAGTTTTTCATTGTCGGCTTTCAGGTTAGCCATTTCTTTTTTGGCTTGCTCGGCTGAGTCCAATGCCTGTTGGATAGATTGTTCACGTTCTTTAAGCGAACCCAGTATTGGTTTCCAGGCAAGCTTGGCTAATAAAACAATCAACAGCAAGAAAATGAATGCTTGCCAGATAATGAGGCCGGGGCCGGGGGTTAGTAAATCCATAGTACTTTGTTTTACCTAAACTTTGTGTCGAATTGGAAGTTCAAAAAGACTGCCTTGATCCATTACCAAGGCTAGTCTTTTTAATTTTTAGCCTTTGAACGAAATCAACAAGCAAATAACGAGAGCAAACAGCGCTGCAACCTCGATAAGAGCCGCGATTACAAGCATGGCATTCTGGATTTTGCCGGAAGCTTCTGGCTGACGAGCCATACCTTCCATAGCAGAACCACCGATTTTACCGATACCAATTCCAGCGCCAATTGCAGCCAGACCCGCACCGATACCTGCACCCATGATTGCGTAGCTAATGTCCAATAATAGAGCGAACAACATAGTTTTATTTATTTAAGTTAAACACACCCGCGACTACTGCCGAGGGATTTCTTTAATGCTATTTTTAATGATCGTGTCCGTGATCGGCTACAGCCATGCCAATGTACATCGATGAGAACATCGTGAATACATAAGCCTGAATACCGGCCACCAATAACTCAATCAGGTTTATAAACAATACAATCAATGATGAGCCAATGCCCACCGCATAACTTCCGAATATAAAAGCAAGACAAATCAAGCTTAACAACACGATGTGCCCAGCCGTAATCGCCACAAACAAACGAATCATCAAGGAGAATGGCTTGGTAAAAATTCCAATGATTTCTACTGGCAGGATTACAATGCGTAATGGAAGTGGTACACCAGGGGTCCAGAAAATATGACCCCAATAGCCTTTGTTCCCATTAAAGTTTGTAATCAAAAACGTGAACACCGCCAACGTCATCGTTACCGCGATATTCCCGGTAAGGTTACCTGCGCCTGGCAACAAACCCAATAAGTTTCCGAACAGGATAAAGAAAAACAGGGTAAGCATGTACGGCATAAAGCGATCGTAATGATGCCCGATGTTAGGCTTCACAATCTCATCGCGTACAAATAAAATGATGGGTTCAAAGAAAGATTGTAAACCGGTTGGCGCTTTGCCGTGGTTCTTTTTAAAGCCTTTAGCTACTGATGTAAATACAAATAATAATAACGCAGCATTTATAAACAGCATGGCTACGTTTTTGGTGATGGACAGATCCAGAACCGCTTTACCCGAATCAGCCAACGTAATATGGTTGTGATCTAATTTATAACCGTTGTATTCAATAGCATTGTGATGCTCATCATAAAACCGGCTTGAAGAGAATACATCCAGACCTTTTTCAGAAGAATAGACAATTACCGGCAACGGCATTACTAACCAAT
The DNA here is from genome assembly GCA_003537495.1 of Cytophagales bacterium. Classification (GTDB taxonomy): domain Bacteria; phylum Bacteroidota; class Bacteroidia; order Cytophagales; family Cyclobacteriaceae; genus ELB16-189. Next base: position 5,219 of record DPSB01000551.1, read on the forward strand.
CGGCAAAGTGCCATTGGTGGTCGTCCATTACGTGGTGCAGAATTACTTCACTGGCATTAAAAGGTTCGGCTTCATGGCCCGGCTCTTCGGCCGCCAAAACTGTTGAAAACATGCCTGAAAAAGCGATCAGAATAAGGGCGAAAAACGTTGATTTAGTGGCAAAAAACGGCTTTTTCATCGCAGTCGGAACGGAGGCTTTTATTTGGACTGCAAAAGTATCAATTAAACCATCTGAAAAAAATGTTTTGCCTGAATTTTGGAATTCAACAAGGTGTTATTGCCTCGGGCTTGTGCGCACGAGGTAAACAACCTCGGCAACCGTAAAAAGAATGTAGGTAATCAGGAACAAAGCCGCGGTGGATGCTGCCTGAACGGGGTTATCCCAAATCAGAAAAAATATAAAAGCCAGGCCGGCCAACATTTTCAAAGCAATGGAAAGCAGGTAGAATTGAACAAAAATCTGCGGCTGGCTTTTACGGATGCGCAACAGGTTAACTCCGATAATAAGCATGGCTACAAATAAAAAAACCAACACCTGAATCCACATGGCAGGCAAATTCCACCAAGCCTGGTAGGCACCAAACCAAACCCCACCCAGCAAGGCTGCTAAAACCGTTAACATTATTATAAAGTAACGTAGCATCAGTCTTTGTTCAACGCGCGGTATAATTGGTACATCACTCCACCAAAAAGTACAAATACAAACGTGAGCAAAAAAACCGGAAACCGGAGGGCAAGGTATTGATCGAGCTTGTAGCCAAGCCAGGCGCCCACACCAATAGTTACCAGCATCTGCAAGCCCAGACCGCTGAACTTTGCAAACGAGTTGATTGGTTTGTTTTCGGGTTTATCTTCCTTGTTCATGGTATCGCTAACAAAAAAGCCACAGTTCTGGTGCGCAGAAATGTGGCTTCGTATAAAGTTATTTCTTTCTTAGTTAGCTTGTGCTTCGGGGCGCAGAGCATGCATACCGTTTTCGCCAATCTTAATGTCTTTTATAATAGCACCCATCTTGCAACTTCCGTTGAAAACTGCTCCGGGTTCAACTACCAGTTTACCGGTAATAATATCGCCATGAATTTTTGCCGTGGCCTTCAGCACCAGCAACTCAGAGATTTCCAATTTGCCTTTTACCTCGCCTTCAATATCAGCATTTTGTGCTATGATGTTGCCTTCCACATGGCTGGAGTGACCCAACGCTATTTTTGATTTCGATTTGATGCTGCCCAACACTTTGCCTTCTATGCGAATGTTGCCATACGTTTCAACATTGCCCTCCAACACGGTGCCTTTACCAATTACGTTGCTGGAATTACTGATTTCGTCTGCTACGCGTTTCTGTTCTTTTGATGTTAACATGGCTTGTGGTGTTTAAAAAGTTACAAAATCTTCCGGGTTAATCGAGTTGCCATTGTACCACATTTCAAAATGCAAATGCGGCCCATCGGTCATCTCTCCACTGTTGCCAACTATAGAGATTATATCACCGGCATTTACAAAACTACCAACTTTTTTCAATAATCCGGCATTGTGCTTGTAAACCGACACCAGGTTGCCCCGGTGCTGCACGGCTATTACATGGCCTGAGTCCTGCGTCCATGAAGCTAATACAACAACTCCATCGGCTACACACTTAACAGGCTCGTTGGTTTTGGCAACTATGTCCACACCAAAGTGACCTTTCTTAATATCGTAATGATCGGACACAAACCCGGTGATAGGTGTAAAGAAAAACATCTCTTGCAACTCGCGATACTTGCCGCTGGCTAATGTTACCAGCGAGAACTCACTCTTCTCAAACTCTTGGCGGAACAATGAATCGGAAGGAGCAAGTTTCATATTGCCCACTGCCGATACCGGACGGTTTTCAGATGTAAATGCTTCGGCCGGATCGGTAAAACCACTGGCCGTATCGCCACTTAATACCCGTTGAAAGTTTTGAATAAACATGTCTTTCTGGTGTACCTCAATGGCAAGCGAATCTACTTTAAGTGCTAACTCATATAATTTTTTGTTGGCCTCCATTTGCGCATGCTTCGGATCGAACCATTTTGCCAGCAATGTTTTAGATAAAAAGAGACTGAAAGCAAACAGCAATACAAAAAGCGACACTGAAATAACCAACACCTTGGCATACGTAAACCCGATGTTGGATGTCTCCGCCAGGTTTTCTTCGTTGCGGATTACCATCAGGTATTTGTTGGTAAGGCGTTCCGATATGGTCTTTTTGGGTTTCAACTAT
>DPSB01000553.1 GCA_003537495.1 Cytophagales bacterium
CCGAGAATACCGAGTATGTGGTGGCGGGCACACGCTTTAGTGTTCCGGTAGGCGATAAAACTGATGTTCCAATCAGTTCTTTCAAGGAGAACTTCAAAGGCTATATCAGTTTTATTTCAGTTGACCCGACCGAAGGCAAAATGAAAATTGCATTTCAGCTAAAGACTCCCGGTGTAAGTTTTGACCTTGCCCGTGCAGGTAAAGGAAAATCGCACGGTTGGTTCTTTTTCTCCACCTATAATACCGAACAAGCCTACACACTTTTGGAAGTAAATGCTTCGCAAAAAGATAAAGATTTTATTATGGCTGTTAACTGGAAAAAAGCAGAAGAATATATCAAAGCCGGAAAAGGACAAACTGCAAAAGCAAAATATGCGCATAATGTTTGGGACGAACACACTCACACAGGCGTATCAACTATAATGGATGAAGTACTTCAATTCGATCCGGCTGAATTGAAAGACATTATCTATTTTATCCCTTGTCCTAAGTCTCCGCATGGTTGCGATACTGATCCAACTGGCGAATACATTGTAGGTAGTGGCAAGTTAGCTGCATTAATACCTGTATTCTCGTTCACCAAAATACAACAAGCTATTGCCAACAAAGATTTTGAAGGCGAGTTTGCCGGTATACCGGTTATTAAGTACGAAGCTGCCCTGCATGGCGAAGTGAGGAAGCCTGGCCTTGGCCCGTTGCACACCGAATTTGATGCTAAGGGTAATGCGTATACCTCCTTCTTTGTTTCATCTGAAATTGTGAAGTGGAATGTACAGTCATTGGAAGTTTTAGATCGGGTTCCAACTTACTATTCAATCGGTCACCTGAGTATACCCGGAGGCCCAACTAAAAAACCGCACGGCAAATATGTTGTTGCTTACAATAAGATTACAAAAGACCGGTACCTGCCTACGGGCCCCGAGCTTACTCAGTCTGCACAATTGTATGATATCAGCGGTGATAAGATGCAACTCATACTTGATTTTCCTACCACAGGAGAACCGCATTATGCTGAGTCGATACCGGCCGAACTGGTAATGCCTAATTCGGTAAAGATTTTTAAACTGGAAGAAAACAAGCATCCCTATGTATCTTTAGGCGAAGGCCAGGCAAAAGTTGAGCGAAAAGGAAATCAGGTTCATGTGTATATGACGGCTATTCGCTCGCACCTTACACCCGATAACATTGAAGGTGTTAAGCTTGGCGATGATGTTTACTTCCATGTAACTAACCTGGAACAGGATTGGGATGTGCCACATGGCTTTGCTATAAAAGGAGCAAGCACTGCCGAGATTTTGGTTATGCCTGGTGAAACTCAAACGTTAAAATGGAAACCTTTAACTGTAGGTGTGTTCCCGTTCTATTGTACCGACTTCTGCTCAGCCTTACATCAGGAAATGCAAGGTTATGTGCGTGTATCGCCAGCAGGTAGTAACGTTCCATTGAAATTTTCAACTGGTAAAATCGAAGACCAAAGCACTGGCGCTGGTCAATAGATCTCGCCTCAAGGCGAGTTGAATTCATAGTTTCCAGATTGAAGGCCCCGCTCCGCTTTGGCGGATGCGGGGTTAACCAAAACACAAACTAAAATGAAAAAACTTAAGCCCATATCGCGCGTGGTAGTTGCAATAGCAGCCTTATTGATGGTAAGTGCCTACTTTGTGCCGTTGTGGCAAATCTTAATGTGGGCACCTCAATACCCCGAAGGTCTGGAAATGGATATCTGGATTAACACAATAACCGGAGATGTAAAAGTTATCAGTGCCCTTAATCATTATATCGGTATGAAGCATATCGAAGTAGAAATGTTTCCGGAGTTTGGGTATATGATTTACATCGTTGGGTTTTTAATTGGATACGGATTTTTAACAGCACTGATCAATCGCAGGTTCATGTTGTGGCTGTATAGTTTGCTGTTGGTGGCAACCGCAGTGGCCGCGCTGGTCGATTTCTGGTTGTGGGGTTATGATTATGGCCACAATCTTGATCCAACAGCAGCCATCAATATTCCGGGTATGTCTTACCAACCTCCGCTGATCGGTACTAAACAACTTCTAAACTTCACAGCATTTTCAGGTCCGGATATAGGTGGATGGATTTTTATAGCCTCTGGCGTTTTGATTATGGGCACACTGGGTTTTGAATTATATACTCAAAAGAAAAGAGCATGAAAGCCACTATTATTCTACTAATAGGTTTGGCGATGTTGGGCTGCAGCGCTAAACCCGAACCGTTGGTATTTGGTAAAGATGCCTGCTACACCTGTAAGATGACTTTGGTGGATAGCAAATACGGGGCAGAACTGGTAACCCAAAAAGGTAAAATATATAAGTTCGATGATTTGAATTGTATGTTGAACTTCTATCATTCCGGCTATGAGGAAGTTTCTGATTTTAAATTCGTTCAGGTAATCGATTTTTCGAAACCCGAGAAATTGATTGATGCGCAACATGCCTGGTATGTAAAGTCGGCTAACCTGCGCACACCCATGGCTAGCGAGGTGGCTGCTTTTGAAACGGAAGAATCAACACAAGTATTTAAGAAAGAATGGAACGGAGTGTTGTTAAGCTGGGGCGAAATTCAAACACAGTTTAAATAAAGAAATGTTAAGATTGGTTGTGATTGCGGTATTGCTGATCAGTTGCTTTATAAGCAATGCAACCACTTTCGTGGTTGGTGCAAGCCAAAAAATAAAGCACATCAAAGATGCAATCATGCAGGCACAACCAGGCGATACAGTGTTGATTCAATCAGGGGTTTATCGGGAAGGAAATCTGATTTTGCAAAAGTCGCTTGTTATAAAAGGGGAAGGCTATCCGATACTAGATGGTGAAAATCAATTTGAAATCTTTACCATTCACGCCAATAACGTTGTAATTGAAGGATTGAAATTTAGAAACACCGGTATTGCCAGTATTAACGACCTGGCAGCGATAAAACTATTGGAGTCAAGTCGGGTTAAGATTCTACAAAACAAATTCGAAAATACTTTCTTTGGAATCTATCTCGCAAATTCTTCACACGTATGGATTGATGGGAATGAATTACAAGCTGAAGCAGAAACCGAACATCAGATCGGTAATGGTATTCATTTATGGAAGTGTACTAACATCACCGTTAATAATAACACGGTAAAGGGTCATCGCGATGGAATTTATTTCGAGTTTGTCACGAACTCCTTAATCACCAATAATCACAGCGAAGGTAACATGCGGTATGGCTTGCATTTTATGTTTTCGCATAACGATGAATATCGCAACAACAAATTTGTAAATAATGGAGCTGGGGTAGCAGTAATGTACACCAAAGAGGTTACTATGGTGAACAATACATTTGTTCATAACTGGGGGTCATCTGCCTATGGATTGTTACTAAAAGATATTCGCGATAGCGAGATTAGTAATAATTCCTTTCTGGAAAATTCAGTTGGAATTTTTATGGAAGTTAGCAGTCGCAATAACATTCAACAAAATAAATTTTATCAAAACGGGTACGCGTTAAAGTTGCAAGCCAGTTGCGATGATAATGTAATTCGCAAAAACAACTTTCAGCAAAATACATTCGATCTGGTAACTAATGGTAGTCTTGTTTTAAATAAAATTGAAGCTAACTATTGGGATCGGTATGAAGGTTATGATTTAGATAAAGATAAAACGGGCGATGTGCCGTACCGGCCCATCAGTATGTATGGCACCATTGTGGAACGCATGCCGCAGGCAATTTTATTGTGGCGAAGTTTCCTGGTGTTATTGTTGGATAAAGCTGAAAAAGCCATACCCATACTTATACCTGAAAATTTAATGGACTCAGCACCCGCTATGCATCCGTATGATTTTAATTGACAACATATCAAAAAAGTTTGGAGCATTAACTGCACTTGATCAGGTTACGCTTGAGTTAAAAGGTGGGAAAAGTTATGCCTTGATTGGCCCGAATGGCTCGGGTAAAACAACGTTAATAAAAAGTATACTTGGGCTGGTGGTGCCTACATCAGGCAATATTCTTTTTGATGAGAAAAGTATTTTAAACGATTGGAAGTATCGCGATAAAATCGGGTACATGCCGCAGATTGGTCGATACCCCGAAAACATGCAGGTAGGGCAGTTGTTCGAAATGATGAAGCATATCCGTCAGGATAAACCAAAGTTTGATGAAGAGTTACTGGATGCCTTTAAACTTTACAAAATTTTCGATAAGCGAATGCACGCCCTTTCCGGAGGAACACGCCAAAAAGTAAGTGCAGCATTGGCATTTCTGTTTCATGCACCGGTTTTAATTTTAGATGAACCCACGGCTGGGCTCGATCCGGTTTCGGTTGAAATCCTGAAAGAGAAAATCGTGCACGAAAAACGAATGGGCAAGTTGTTAATGATCACTTCGCATATACTTAACGACCTGGACGAAATTGCTACTGAAATGGTGTACATGTTTGAAGGGAGAGTTCAATACAGCAACTCGATTGAATCGCTCAAAGCAGAAACAAACGAGAGTAAACTCAACAAAGCAATTGCCACACTTGTCCGCCAACGTGAATTGTTGCATTCTGTAACCGAATAGTCATGACACGCATTATTAAATATGTATTCTACGATATTCTGCGCACGCGGTTTATCCTTTTCTATACAGCCTTTTTAATGGTTTGTACATTTGCCTTCTTTCAGGTTGATGGAGATTTTGGTAAGGTGGTGTTAAGCCTGATGAACATAGTACTGATGGCCGTACCCTTGGTGAGTGTAGTATTTACCACGATTCATTTTTTTAATTCGTACGAGTTTATTGAATTGATGCTGGCACAACCGGTAAATCGCAGGGCCGTATTCCTGAGCGAATACCTCGCGGTAGCCTCATCGCTTTGTCTGGCGTTTGTTGTAGGCGTGGCTTTTCCGTTTGTATTGTATGGCGCGTGG
>DPSB01000554.1 GCA_003537495.1 Cytophagales bacterium
GAAAATTCCGCTTCGACTTATGTGAGATTGGGTTGCGGGTGCAAAGGTTTTATTAACCGGCTCTCCGACCAATGCCTGGGCGGTGGTTAAAGCTCATGGAAGTTTTTTAAAAAACCTGGGTAGAGATTATTCCAAGCGATCATTACCAACTCAGGCTCCCATCGGAACTATCCACAAAGGGCTTCTGCTTATAGACTATTATCTAAAGGGTAAACGCAACTTCTCAGATCTCGGAAATCAATAATCCCAGATAGTGCTGCGTCTGCGCAAATGCCTGCGCATATTCAGTACGAATGCAATCGATAGATACACAATAAGGGGCGATCCAAACGTGAGGAATGAGGCATAAATAAAAAAAAGTCTGATGGAAGATGTGGCTATGCCCATCTTATCGCCAAGCGCGGTGCACACGCCAAATGTCTGCTTCTCAAAAAAAAGTTGAATATCTTTTATCAATCCCGCCATACAAACATTTGCTAAAAAAAGCCTTTTACCATCCATTTACCTGAGTAAAAGCCGATTTACCGACTAATTGGAATGCCTGCAAATATAACCCGTTAAAGTGCTGGAAATAAGGGCCAAGCTTGATATTTTTTTAGCTAATATTGCACAAAAAATAGGGGTTTGGGTTAACTTTGCCCCTCGTTTACGGAAACCATATAATAATAACTATGAGAAAATTATTTTACGCATTCGTGATCATCGGGTCGCTAACCTTTACCGGTTGTACCCTGCCTAAAATGATCAAAGCTGCCAAAGAGCAAAAGTTAGAAGTAGCTCCTAACCCGCTTGAAGTTCACAAAGACACGGTAGTATTCGACATTACAGGAAATCTTCCCGTTAAAATGTTGAAGAAAGGAACAGTTTATACGCTTAATACTTTCTATAAGTATGGCGAAAACGAACTGGCTCTGGCACCTGCCGAATTCCGTTCTGAAGACTTCCCGAATAGCGCGACTGAAGAGATTAAGGTTTCTAAAAATCAAATGTTCCCATATCAGGATGCTTATAAAGTGGGCACCGTAGAAGTTCAGGGTGTTGCTTCAAAAGGCACCAAATCTAAAACTACACCTCGTCTTCCTGTAGCAACTGGTATCATCACTACTTCTAAACTTGTTCAAAATTCATATTATGCCGCTTTCGCTGATCACGGTTACAACAATCAGGAAGAACTTATTCCGGTTGTAATTCCTGATTTCATTTTCGAAAGAGGAAAATCTGTACTTCGCCCAACTGAAGTGAAGGCAGAAAAAGGAAAGCAATTAGATGCTTTCATTGCTTCTAAAAACGTAACCCGCACAGTAACAATCACCGGTACTCACTCACCTGAAGGTGCTGAGCGCATTAACACTAAACTTTCTGAAGAGCGTGCTAAAGCAATTGAAAAATTCTATCGCGCACAAATGAAGAAGTATGATTACAAAGGTGCTGCCGATTCAATCAAGTTTATCCTGAAGCCAATTGTTGACGATTGGTCAGAATTCAAAAATGCGCTTGCTGGTTACGATAAAATCACATCTGACGAAAAATCAGAATACCTGAACATCATTAACGGTGGTGGTTCTTTCGAAGATCAGGAAAAGGCCATGAAGAAATTGAAGACTTATAACAAAGTGTTCAAAGATGTATATCCTGGTTTACGTTCAGCTAAAACTGAAATCCTTACTGTAAAGGATAAGAAGACAGATGCAGAAATCTCTGTTCTAGCTAAGCAAATCACTTCAGGTCAGGCTGCTGCCGATGCACTTTCTTTCGAAGAATTGATGTATTCAGCAACCCTTACTCCTTCAGTTGAAGAGAAAGCTGCTATCTATGAAGCTGCCACCAAAAAAGGAAGCAACTGGAATGCGCACAATAACTTAGCTGCTGCTTATCTGCAGTTAGCTATGTCAAATTCAGCCAATGCAAGTAGCCTGGTTGACAAAGCTGCCGCTCAGGTAGAAATCGCTGCTAAACTGCGCGAAACTCCAGAAGTACACGCTAACCTGGCTACCATCGCTTTGTGGAAAGGTAATCCTTACAAGGCTTACAGCCACGCTACTAAAGCTTTGCGTGGAGCAAGTAACGATGTTACCCGTGGTGTTAACGGTGTAAAAGGTGCTTCTGAAATCTATATGGCTAACTATAGCGCGGCTGTTAGCTCAACTTCTTCTGCTGTTGATACCGATGTAAACCTGTTTAACAAAGGGTTGGCTCAGTTACTGAACAAAGATTTCAGCAATGCAGCTTCATCATTTGCTGAATCAACTCGTAAAAACAGCAACTTAGCTATTGGTTATTACGGTGCTGCAGTTGCTGCTGCCCGCTCTGGCAATGGCGATGCAGTAGTTAGCAACCTGACCAGTGCTGTTCGTATTGACTCTGCTTTAAAAGATAAAGCTCTTACAGACCTTGAGTTTGCCAAGTTTGCTACTACCGAAGCATTCCGCAATGCACTTAAGTAATCTTTAGATTACCCGTAAATAGAAAAACCCCGGATCTCACCGGGGTTTTTTGTTGGGGTTTTGATTACCATGTACCTAAAAAAACAGCCCATTCGTTTTAACCTGAGCCTTTGACTGCCTATTTTTACGGGCTTTCCAAACTAACGGCAGCTATGAGAGAAATTCAATTCAGAGAGGCACTACGCGAAGCCATGAGCGAAGAAATGAGACGCGATGGCAGCATCTTTTTAATGGGCGAAGAAGTAGCAGAATACAATGGTGCCTACAAAGTGAGCCAGGGAATGCTGGATGAGTTTGGGCCAGACAGAGTAATTGATACCCCGATTGCCGAATTAGGTTTTGCAGGTATTGGAACCGGAGCAGCCATTAATGGCCTTCGCCCCATTATAGAATTCATGACCTTCAATTTTTCGTTGGTTGCTATCGACCAGATCATTAACTCGGCCGCTAAAATTTTATCTATGTCGGGCGGACAATACCACTGCCCTATTGTGTTTCGTGGGCCTACCGGTAATGCCGGACAATTAGGTGCACAACACTCGCAGAATTTTGAGAACTGGTTTGCCAACACTCCCGGATTAAAAGTGGTAGTACCCTCTAATCCTTACGATGCGAAGGGCCTTTTAAAAACTTCTATTCGCGATAACGATCCGGTTATTTTTATGGAATCGGAAGTGATGTATGGTGAGAAAGGTGAAGTACCAGCAGAAGAATATTTGATTCCGATTGGTGTTGCCGATGTAAAACGTGCCGGCACCGATGTAACCATCGTGTCGTTTGGTAAGATTATGAAAGTGGCGTTGGCTGCTGCTCAGGAATTGGAGAAAGAAGGAATCTCTGCAGAAGTAATTGACTTGCGTACCGTTCGGCCAATTGATTATGCTACTGTGGTGGAATCCGTAAAGAAAACAAACCGGTTGGTAATTGTTGAAGAAGCGTGGCCTTTGTCATCCATCGCAACTGAAATTACCTACCACGTGCAGAAACACGCTTTCGATTATTTAGATGCGCCTATTCACCGCATCAACAGTTTAGATGTACCACTACCTTATGCTCCTACTTTAATTCAGGCTATTTTGCCTAATGTAGAGCGCACAGTAAAAGCAATAAAGGCTGTAATGTATCGCTAAAAATTTATTGACCTTACTAAAAGCGTCTGGCTATAAAAGTCAGACGCTTTTTTATTACACCGTTTTAAGATCAAATGCCTGGGCTAATAACTGATACGATCTTAGGCGATCAGCTTCCGTATCCGCAAAGGTGGCCACCACTATCTCATCTACATCAAACGAAGCTGACAATAAGGTTAAGCGTGCCTTTACTTCATCAGGCGTACCAAAGATCATTCTTGCACGGTTATAATGAATCCGCGCTTTTTCTTCCGGTGAGTACACATTATTCTTTACACTCTCATACGAAGGCGCTTCATCATCCACTCTTCCACGCTCAATGTTTAACATACGGTAATCCATTACAGCTTGCATCTCATCAACCTTAACTTGAGAATCGGCACAAAACACAAACACACCTACACTGGCTTGTGGTTGAGATAAGGTTGCAGAAGGTTTAAACTGTTTGCGATAAGCCTCAATGGCTTCCGGGCCACCGTTGGGATTTATAAACTTTGCATAAGAGAGCGCCAACCCAAAATGTGCTGCAATGTACGCACTCTCACCACTTGAAGTAAGCATCCAGAGTTGAGGGATTGTTTCAATTCGTGGAATCGCGCGCACTTTTTCATGAATAGTACCTGGTGTACTTTTATCTTCCAGATAACCTTTCAGTTCATCAATCTGCCGAATGTAGTCGCTGGGATTAAACTCATTAGCTGGATTGAGAACCGATGCCGTAAGTCGATCGCCACCGGGCGCACGACCAATTCCCAAATCAATTCTATTGGGATATAAGGCTTCGAGTAATCGAAAGTTCTCGGCCACTTTTAACGCACTGTGATTGGGTAACATAATACCTCCCGATCCAAACCTGATACGTTTAGTCTCAGCTGCGAGCCGTGCAATCAACACTTCGGGAGCGGCAGCA
>DPSB01000555.1 GCA_003537495.1 Cytophagales bacterium
TCCCGTAAACGACCCCTAAACCGGTCTTGTTTATTCCCTTAATTTCTTAATTTTGTAATTCTGCCAAAGCAGAAAATGGTTTTTTTGACGTTTTAAGGCCAATATATAACCAACCTGAACATTCCAAATGAAATCGCCATTAACGAAGACACAAAGACTATTATCTGCATGGCGATTCCATGTGACCATAAAAAATAATTAACACATGAAAGCCGCCTTATCGGGCTTACTTCTTCTCCTGATCATTCAGGTTTCCGCGCAAGACGTTGAATCGTATGGTGTGTTTGGAGGATTTAATTTCCCTTTTACGGTTGATCAGGGTTTACAGAAAGATCCACGCTTTTATGGCAAGTTTACCATTCGGGCTACTCCTGTTGGGTTTGCTTATGGATACGATCGCGTAGGCCACGGAGTTTTGTTTACACCCAACTATACCCAGCTTGGGCAGAAATTTATAATCAAAAATACAACCGGTGGTGAAGTTGGCGTGCGCGATATTCAGATGAGTTACCTGAGTGTGCCCGTAGCACTTAAACTTCATATTAATGATATGTCATTCTTTCGCTTGAGTCTGGTGGCTGCGGTGGCGCCCAGTATCTTAATAGCGGGTCAGGAAACGTTAACCATCAACACTCCGGCCGGGGCAACTAAAATCCGCTACCCGAATGGCGTAAGTGTACCTACCGACCCGGGTTATGAAATAGTTTATGACGGTGTGTTTGTTCCTAAGCTAGATAAGCAGGTGTATGTTCCTAAAAGTAAATTCAATGCTTTTCAATTATTTGGTGCTGTTGGCTTGCGTAGCGACTTCGATCTGAACGATGACTGGAGTATTAACTTTGATGGCCGCGCCAACTTTGGAATTTTTGATACACGTAAATCGGCTTACCTCGATGAATTAAAAAATCCGGCTGGCCCTAACGATGTAAATGGCAACCCCGGTGCCCCGGATATTTATGGGCAACGAAGAGAAATTTTTCTTTCGGTTTCGTTCGGCTTATCGCGGATCATTCAAATTAAACATGCCTACAAACCGAAGGTTACCACACATGCCGAAAGAATTAAAGCGGCTAACGCAAAACCTCCACGTTCTACCAGTGCTGCGCATGGCGGTATGAGCAAGCAAAAAGGTGGCGGTAAGAAAAAGAAGAATTAGTATTAGAAAGTAGGCAGTAAGCAGGCGGCAGTAGGCAGCGCTAAAAGGTTGACAACCCTTCTAGCTTTCGTCAAGAAGGTTGTCAACCTTAACAAACTTACCAACTACGTTTTTATTGGAGTGTAAACTTCGCCTCCTTTACATCCCTTGAGTTACCACCCACAAATACACTGAACTCACCAGGCTCTGCTACCCAATTCAAGTCGTAGTTGTAGAATGATAAATCTTCTTTAGTAAGTTGAAAGGTTATTGTTTTTGTTTCACCTGCTTTGATCATAACTTTTTCAAACGCACGTAACTCTTTAACCGGACGCGTTACCGAGCCTACCCAATCGCGGATGTATAGTTGTATCACTTCTGCTCCATCGTATTTACCCGTGTTGGTTACATCTACTGTTACCGTAAGAGTTTCACCTTGTGTGATAGAAGTTTTATCCAGTTTTACATCGCTATACATAAACGAAGCATAACTTAACCCATAACCAAACGGATAAACCGGTTCGTTCGAAACATCAATGTAATTAGATTGAAATTTTTGAAACCACGGACCACTCAAAGGACGACCCGTGTTTTTATGTGCATAGTATAAAGGAACTTGCCCTACGTTTTGCGGAAAGGTAGTAGTAAGTTTTCCGGAAGGGTTAACAACCCCAAATAACACATCGGCAATAGCATCGCCAGCTTCGCTTCCACCAAACCATGTGTTTAGAATAACCGGAACATTTTCGTTCTCCCACTTCAACACCAGTGGACGACCTGTAAACAAAACTACCACCACAGGCTTGCCCGTTTGCAGTAAAGCTTTGAGTAATTCGCGTTGCGTTTGTGGTAACTCCAGATTAGTAATACTACTTGCTTCTCCACTCATTTCAGCGCCCTCGCCTACCACAGCAACAATTACATCGGCTGCGCGTGTTGCTCTAACTGCTTCAGCTCGCATTTCTTCAGCCGAACGCTTATCGCGGTTCAAAGATTTACCAAACATGGTGGCACGTTCTTCAATAGCGGCATCTTCATGCAGGTTTGAACCGCGTGCATAAACCAACTTCGCATTGTTGCCTACAGCCTTGGTTAAGCCATCCATTACCGAAATAGATTCCGAAAAACGCGCAGCCACACTCCATGTACCGGTCATGTTTTCGCGCGAATTAGCCAAAGGACCTACCACGGCAATTGTTCCGCTTTTCCTTAATGGAAGAACATTACCTTCATTTTTTAACAATACAAAACTTTCGGTAGCTGCCTTACGTGCTTCCGCACGATTCTCTGCAGTAAATACTTCTGTTTTAGCACGCTCTTCATTGCAGTACTTATATGGATCATCAAATAATCCCAGTTGAAACTTAGCTTTCAGAATTCTGCGACAAGCTTCCGTGATTTCCACTTCGGTAATTTTCTTTTCGTCAACCGATTTTTTTAAGGTAGTTAATAAGCCTTCGCTCACCATATCCATATCCAAACCAGCTTGTACAGCGCGAGCCGATACCGTTTGTAAATCACCAATGCCGTGGGCAATCATTTCGCTTACACCGGTATAATCAGAAACTACAAAACCTTTAAAGCCCCATTGGTTACGCAACACATCGGTTAGCAACCACTTGTTGGCTGTAGCGGGAACGCCATCAATTTCATTAAACGAGGCCATGATACTTCCGGCCCCGGCATCCACTGCAGCTTTGTATGGTGGAAAGTATTCATTATACATGCGAATGTGACTCATGTCTGTGGTGTTATAATCACGACCGGCTTCAGCAGCACCATACAATGCATAATGTTTTACACACGACATCAGGGTGTTGTTTGCCGAAAGATCATCGCCTTGATAACCGCGCACCATAGCTTTCGCGATTTCGGAACTCAGATAAGTATCCTCGCCATTTCCTTCGGAGATACGTCCCCAACGCGGGTCGCGCGATAAATCCAACATGGGTGAAAACGTCCAGTTAATACCATCGGCACTGGCTTCGGTTGCTGCAATGCGGGCACTGCGTTCAATCAATTGCATATCCCAACTACAGCTTATTCCCAACGGAATCGGAAATACACTTTCGTAACCGTGAATAACATCCATCCCAAAAATGAGTGGAATACCAAGGCGACTTTTCTCCACAGCAATCTGTTGCATCTCGCGTATTGCGGCTACACGTTTAATATTAAACAATCCGCCTACTTGCCCATTTTCTATTTTCTTGGCGATGTCAGAATTTTCGGCAGCACCTGTTGTAAACTGCCCGGCTGAAGGAAGATTGAGTTGTCCGATTTTTTCTTCCAGTGTCATTAAACTGAGAACAGAATCTACACGGGCATCAATACCCGATTGTTGTTGTGCCTGGCGACCGTTGCATGCGGATAGCATGAGGGCAATGATTCCTGCTGCGTAATATGATTTCATACTATGATAATTAAGAAATTTCAAGTGTTGATATTTTTAAGTGTTAGTAAGTAAAACCAAGTTTATCCAACCCTGCTTGTACCTCGGGTGCCGACATAAATAAATCCCATAGCAACCCCGTGCGATGGTTTTCAATCATAATAATAATCGGCCCCTGATCAATTGCTAAATATGAATTAGCATACCAATTCTCGGTTATATTAAATGCATCATAAAATCCGTATTGTCCCCAAAGCTTATCGCCCATGGTGTAATAAAAAAACTTCAACGCTTCCATTGATTCATCGGGTGTAAATGGAAAAGCCGATAGGGCTGCGGTGGGCGTAATAACACCTAAATCGTTGGTGGGTGAATGTGCATTGTAACCTTGATGATTATCGCTTGCTGTAAGTCCCCAGTTAGCACTGCTATAACCAACAAAGTCTTTAGGATTGCGAATACAATATTTATAATTAATGAGTGAATGGTTTTTATTCTGGTTAAAATAATCGGAACAATAAGCATCAGATA
>DPSB01000191.1 GCA_003537495.1 Cytophagales bacterium
ATGCTTCTACATTCAGGTATGGGTTTTCGAACAAGCCCGTTCTGAAAATATTTTTAAGCAACCGCACCGCAGATTGTTCGAAGCGGGCCCGCATAAATTCTTCCCCGTGTTCTTTCACACCCATGTTGTACGCTTCGATTACTGGTTTCATATCGTTGTTGCCACCAAACTGATCCACACCTGCTATCAATACTTTGTAATGGCGCTCGGCAATTGTTAAATGTTCAACGCCCCAAGACTTTCCCGTAAGGAAGACATCAATCGAAGTTTCATCGCCTGTTACCAACCAATCTGTACAAACTACACCATCATACTTGTATTTGTCGCGCAGCAAATCGGTGATGATGTATTTGTTGTAGCCGTTGCCGACATTCTCATTATACTTTTTATCCTGATTAAATGAGATCGTATAATACGGCATCACAGCCGAAGCCATTCCGGTTTTACCTTTTAGTTTAAATGCACCTTCCGTAAAGGGCAGCAGATGCTCATCAAAGTTATTGCCGGGGTACACGGCATATTTACCTACACCATAATGTGCATCGCGTCCGGCTTCGCCCGATCCGCCACCTGGCCAGTGTTTCACCATCGCGTTTACACTTTCATAACCCCAGCCATCGGCAATCTCTTTTGCTCCGGTTGATGTTTGAAAACCATCGATATAGGCGCGGCCAATGTCAGTTGATAATGCGGCATCTTCACCAAATGTTCCGCTGGTGCGATACCACCGCGGATCGGTAGCCATATCCACTTGTGGTGAAAGCGCAGTAGTAATTCCTAGGGCCCGGTATTCTTTGGCAGCGATGCTTCCAAAATTTTCTACCAATTGTGGGTCGAAAGTAGCAGCTAATCCCAATGAACCAGGCCACATCGAAATTCTTCCACCGGCACCAGCATTGTATTCGGCATTGGCAACCGTGCCATGCCGAGGATCGGAACTATTATTGGCGGGAATACCCAATCCAATACCTTCTACCAATGCCTGCACATTGTTATTCCACAACGCACCAACTTCCGGACTTTCAATGGAAGTAACGAGTACATGGCGCAGGTTATCTTTGGTGAGAAATTCTTTTTGCTGATCGGAAAGATCGGATGACTTCAGTCCACTTTCTTCCAACGGTTTGCCATTGTAGGTAGAGGCCATAAAGCCCCGGCTTCCACCCGGAATGGATTGATGACGACTGTACAACATCAAACCGGCAATCTGTTCAACACTCATTTGCGAAGCGAGATTTTTGGCGCGTTCATCCGCAGATAAACGCCAATCTTCATAGGCATCAAGTTGACCATTCTTATTTAAGTCTTTAAAGCCTAACCGATCGACTGTAAGAATGGTTACACCTGATGTTGTGGAATAGCCAAGCGTTTTTCCACCGGGGTTGGTAACTGTTTTAATACCGTTAGTTTCTGTTTCAGTCCATGTGGGGCCGCAGGCTATCAATAACAAGCCGGTTAAACCGGTAAGCAGTGTGCGAAGGTTCATAGCGAATTTCATTGTGTAGGATATACACAATAGTATTTCTTATTTATGGAAAATTCAATGCTTTCCGATAGATTGCTTCAAAAATTAGACTGATGGGTGTAAAATCCCTGCTTATGACGAAACGAAAATCCGAATCGCTATCACCCGAAGAACTTCGCACACATGGCGACCGTCTTTTTTTGTCGCACCTTTCGGTGGATTGTGTGATTTTTGGTTTTCATGAAGGGCAACTAAAAGTTTTATTGCTGAAGTGGAAGGATGGCCCGTGGTGTTTGCCGGGTGGGTTTGTCAAACATCACGAATCGGTAGATTATTCGGCTACCCGGATTTTAAAAGAACGCACCGGCCTGGATGAAATTTATTTAAAACAATTTCATGCCTTTGGCGATCCGCAACGGGAGCGAGGCAAACGTTACAAGCAAGGCTGGATAGCAAACCGGTTTGTTACTATTGGGTATTATGCGTTGGTCGAGTACTCCAAGGTTTTTCCACAACCCGATCTGTTAAGCAGCGAATGCAAATGGTGGGATGTGGCTGCTGTTCCCGATCTGATCTATGATCACAAACAAATTATGACCACGGCTTTGGAAACCTTGCGGTTGAGTTTGAATGATCACCCGGTAGTTTACAACCTGATGCCTTTGAAGTTTACCATGCCGGAGTTGCAGCGTTTGTATGAAACTATTTTAGGCCAGCGGTTGGATCGTAGAAATTTTCAGAAGCGGATGTTGGCGCTGGATATTTTGGTGAAACTGAAAGAGCGTAAAACCGGGGGTGCACACAAGGCACCGTTTCTGTATCGATTTGATAAGAAGAAATACGATCGGGCCATGAAGCAAGGGCTTGTGGGTGGGTGGTGAGATACTTGGTGGTGTAAAATTTTTGAAACCCCATTTGAATCGGTAAGCCTACTTTTGGGGTTTAGAACAAATTCATTTGAGATTCTTTCTTTGGATAGAATACGCCAATAATCACAAAAGGATTTTTTGACCTGCGCATATGCCATTCTTTAGTTGTACCCAGAAAAAGGTAAATATCTTTTTCTGCA
>DPSB01000190.1 GCA_003537495.1 Cytophagales bacterium
CTTAATAACACGGCTATGGAGCCTTACCGGGCTTTTATTGCCGATAAGCTGAATGATAAACAACAACCACTTGGGTTTCAGGCGCAAAGTTTTTTTACAGGGTTTGGTCAAACGCTGGCAAATGTTTCGCTATTCGTTTTTCCACTCTTAATAGTAGGAAAGACGGGTGCGTTACCAACGTGGGTGTATGCATCATTCTTTTTTGGTGCTTTTTGTTCAATCGCCTCCATCTGGTGGAGCATGCGTACCACACCCGAAATACCACCATCTGCACAAGAGCTAGAGCACATGAAGGCTAACAAACTCAATGTACTTACACCGTTTATCGAAATCGCGAAGGCGATAACAAGCATGCCGAAAGTAATGTGGCAACTGGCATTGGTGTATCTATTCCAATGGTATGCCTTGTTTTGCTATTGGCAGAATGCATCCAAAAGTATTGCTCTATCCGTTTGGAATACGACACCTGCTAACGAAGAACTTTATCAAAAAGCTGTTAGCTGGACAGGCCTTGTTAATGGTTGGTATAATATCGTAACCTTCTTAAGTGCTTTTGCATTGGTGTGGTTTGTTAAAAAGTCATCGCCCAAAACAGTGCACTTTGTTTGTCCTGTGTTGGCCGCCATCGGCTTTCTGATTTTTCCCTTCATCGAAAACAAATACTTATTATTTCCGGCAATCACAGGATTTGGTGTAGGCTGGGCAAGTATGATGGGGATTCCATATCTGTTGGTGGTGAGTGCTATTCCAAAAGAGCGCTATGGTGTTTACATGGGTATTGTAAACATGATGATCGTGATTCCCATGATTCTTCAAAATGTAACCTTTGGATATATTCTTCAAAACTTCCTGGGTAACAATGCTGGTAATGCGATAGTATTTGCCGGTGTACTGTTGATCCTGGCTGCACTCGCAACCTTACTCATAAAATCTGAGCAGCCTTCCGGTGAGATTTCAATTCCTCAATCGGGTAGTCATTAAAATCTTGCTTTCAATTTTCAAATTGTCGAATTGGCTAATTTTCAAATTATACAGTCATAATCTCCGCCTCTTTCTTCTTCATTAAGGCATCAATTTTTTCAATAAACTCGTTGGTAAGTTTTTGAACGGTTTCTTCTGCGTTCTTCACATCATCTTCCGAAACGCCCTTGATTTTCTTTAAGCTTTCGTTGGTCTCTTTGCGGATGCTGCGCACACTTACTTTACCTTGTTCGCATTCCTGCGATGCCTGGCGCACCAATTGTTTTCTACGCTCTTCCGTAAGCATAGGTATATTTATGATTACCTGCTGGCCATCATTTTGTGGAGTAAGCCCAAGATTGGCAATCATAATGGCTCTTTCAATTTCCTGAATCAAACTCTTCTCCCAAGGTTTAATAAATAAGGTACGCGCTTCCGGTGCTGTAACAGAGGCCACCTGGTTTAGTGGACTCATCGCACCATAATAAGAAACTTGTATGCCATCCAGCATGTTGGGGTTTGCTTTTCCCGCACGAATCTTTACCAACTCATTGCTTACATGTGTAAGCGATTTGCCCATTTGCTCTTTGGCTTCATCCAGATATAATTCTAATTCTTCCATAGTAAAAAAATTATATAATAATTCTTTCACCCTCTCCTTAGGAGAGGGCTGTGGTGAGGTTTAACTTATCAATGTTCCGGCTTCTTCGCCACGCGCAATCTTTAACAGGTTGCCTTGCTTGTTCATATCGAACACTATGATGGGCAGCTTGTTTTCCTGGCACAGTGTAAAGGCTGTCATGTCCATAATGTTCAATTTCTTTTGATACGCTTCCTGAAAACTCAGTTGGCTGTAACGAACTGCATCTTTAAACTTCTCAGGGTCTTTATCGTACACACCATCTACACGCGTCCCTTTCAAAACCACACCAGCCTGCACTTCGATGGCGCGTAAGCTGGCAGTTGAGTCGGTAGTAAAATATGGATTACCAATACCGGCACCAAAAATAACGATCCGCCCTTTTTCGAGGTGGCGGATCGCCCTGCGTCTGATAAACGGCTCGCAAACCTGCTCCATTTTAATACCGGCCATTAAACGCGTGTACATACCGTGGCGTTCCAACGCGCTTTGTAAAGCCATCGCATTAATTACGGTAGCCAACATGCCCATGTAATCGCCCTGCACGCGGTCTATGCCCAGAGCTTCGGCTTGCCCACCTCTAAAAATATTTCCACCACCAATTACAATCGCCACTTCAACTCCCTGTTCCTTAACAGCTTTTATCTCTTCCGAATATTGCTCCAGCACAGCCGGATCGATATTACTGTTTTTAGAACCCATCAGGGCTTCGCCACTGAGCTTAAGGAGAATGCGTTTGTATTTCATGGAAGTAAATGAATCGGATTTAAATCCCGTAAATATATTATGATTTGAAGGATTTTTAACCTGTTTTATTGTGACTAAGAAACTGTTATGATAAAAAATAGTCAGCAGTCCCCAATACCTAATGACTAATGCCTGATACCCAATCCCTACTTTTGTAAAAGAATGACCCTCCAATACTCTTTCGAACTTCTCGGCACATTTTTCTTTGCCATTTCCGGGGCCTTGGCTATTCGCGATCATCACAACGATTTGTTTGGTGCCAGCTTTACCGGGTTTGTTACAGCCATCGGTGGTGGCACACTGCGCGATATGATGTTAGGCAGTTATCCGTTGGTTTGGATTGGCGATATTAATTTTCTTTATGCAATACTAGCTGGAGTGCTGATTGCGTACTTGTTCTTTAATTACCTGCTTCGCTTACGCAAAACATTTTTACTATTCGATACGCTGGGCATTTCTTTCTTTACCATTCTGGGTGTAGAGAAAGCACTTAGTTTGGGTGTGCGCCCGGAGATAGCCGCTATTATGGGTATGTTCTCGGCTATTATGGGTGGCGTAATCCGCGATGTGTTAACTAACGAAACTCCCGTACTCTTCCGCAAAGAAATTTATGCCACTGCTTGCCTGGTGGGTGCCATCCTTTACTTGGTATTATTAAACTTTGAGGTTAGCCGCAATCTGAACCTTGTGATATCGAGTGTAGTAATAATTGTAATTCGGTTGCTGGCCGTGAAATTTAAGCTGGCATTGCCGGGGTTTAGGAGGTGAAGCTTAGAGCTGAATTATTAGGAAATCATTTAAACACAGCCCGCTCAATCTTGAGAAGTCTTTCTTCAAATTGATCCACCTTGTCAATCTTAAGAATAAGTTTTTCAATTGCTTCAGCCAGTCTCATATTGGAAATTCTCATTTCAGACATCTCAAGATTGGTCTTTCTTGTTGTTTCCATTAGCTGAGTAATAACATCCGTATTTTTTTCCTGATTTTGGGCAAGACGATCAACCACGGGGATTAAATCGGCCATCAATTCTGTCACTTGTTTAACCTGATCTTCAAGCTTCATAGTATGAGCTGTTTATTAAAGTTAAAAAAAATAGGCTATTCTACATCCATAGATTTTACTCTTTTCAAAAACGTCAAAACTCTACCAACACCTGTCCCTTCTCTACACTATCGCCTTTTTTAACTTTTAGATTTTTAACAATTCCTTCGCCCGGAGATTTTAAAATATTCTCCATCTTCATGGCCTCTAAAATCAATAGAGCATCGCCCTGTTTCACACTATCACCTATCTGAATCTTTAAATCAACAATCAAGCCCGGCATAGGTGCCTTCACTGAATTTACTTTGCTACCTGCCGCGCTGTTCATGCCCATTTTTTCGAGCAACAAATCAAACTTGTCTTTTAATGTAACCGGATACGTTCGGCCATTAATCTTAAACGTAAACGTTTTGGTTTCGCGATCGGTCTTTACCAACTCGGCTGTATAGCTTTTGTTCTGATACAAAATATGATAAGTCGTATCGTTGATTTTAACCAGATCCCACGCTACATCTTTACCATTCACCAGAAATCCGGCTTCGGTATTTTCTATTTCGAACGACTTCTCGTTAACAAGGGCTTTGTACATTCTGTAAAAATAGTGGTTGCGAATTAAATTTCCTGCATACATTTGTCTCGTCAAAACGACAAAGGGGTGCCTTAATATTTCGGGCTGAGATTATACCCACTGAACCTGATGCCGGTAATGCGGCCGAAGGGAGGCAATCTGATACAAGGTGTATCAGATAAATAAGTTAAAGGGCGTGTTCCCCTATGCGCCTGACTTTAAACTTATTAAAACATGTTCAAATCAATTCTTGTAACTGTGCTGCTGGCATGCCCAGGCTTGCTATTCGCACAATCCATTCACGGTCGCGTAGCCGATCGCGAATCTGTTCCGTTACCCGGAGCAACTGTTCAGTTAAAATCACCTGCACGAATTGCTGTAACCGACCCACTGGGTTATTTCAGTTTTAATAATCTGAATGCGGGCAGCTATGAAGCTGAAGTACGATACGTAGGTTATCAAACGCTTACAATCAGTTTAGTAACCGAAACGGAAAACACGATCACGTTGCAGGAAGATGTTCGGATTACAGACCAGGTAATTGTGAATGCCACGCGCGCCAACGATAATGGGCCTACTGTGGCCACTACCATTAACAAAGCAACGCTGCAAAAACAAAACTTCGGGCAAGACTTACCATTCGTGTTGAATTGGTCGCCATCGTTGGTCAGTACTTCCGATGCCGGAGCTGGTGTTGGTTATACCGGTTTGCGCATCCGCGGAAGCGATGCCACCCGAATTAATGTTACCATAAATGGTATTCCGGTTAACGATAGCGAAAGCCAGGGTGTGTTTTGGGTTAACACACCCGACCTTACTACTTCGGTGCAAAGTGTACAAGTACAACGTGGGGTGGGTACATCTACCAATGGTGCCGGTGCGTTTGGTGCGAGTGTAAACTTGCAAACTAATACGCGCAATGATGTTGCTTATACCGATGTAGTTAATTCTGTTGGGTCGTTTAATACATTGCGCAATACGGTAGCATTTGGTACAGGTTTGTTGAATAATAAGTTTGTGTTTGATGGCCGGCTATCAAAAATTTCTTCGGACGGTTACATCGATCGCGCCAACTCTGATTTGAAATCCTATTCTGTTTCGGGTGGATATTATGGCGATAAAACAATGTTGAAGGCAATTGTTTTTGGAGGCAAGGAAGTTACGTATCAAAGCTGGTACGGTGTACCCGAATCGCGCTTGAACAACGATGTGGCAGCAATGGAAGGAACTGTTGCAGCCGAAGGTTGGAATCAGCAACAACTGGAAAATCTTTTAGCGTCAGGGCGCACCTTTAATCTTTACACTTACGAAAACCAGGAAGACAATTACCAGCAGGATCATTATCAGCTTCATGCCTCGCATCGGGCTACGGACAAATTAACCTTGCAAGGCGCGCTGCACTATACAAAAGGACGCGGCTACTATGAAGAGTATCGCATCGATAATGATTTTGAAGATTATGGCTTACCCGAAGTAATAATTGGTGGAGAAACGATTTCATCAACTGATTTGATACGCAGACGCTGGCTCGATAATGATTTTTATGGCGTTACCTATTCACTTAATTACGAAAATGAAAAGCTTAATTCGGTTTTAGGTGGTGCCTGGAATAAATATGAAGGCGATCATTTTGGTCAGATTATCTGGGCGCAGGTTTCGGAAGTGCCGAAAGATTATCAATATTACTTTAACCGCGGTGTAAAGAAAGACTTTACTGTTTATTGGAAGAACACCTATGCCTTTACAAAAAAATTAGAAGGCTTTGTTGATTTGCAATATCGCAGAATTGATTACGATGCTTCCGGCAAGGAAAACCGGCAATTTGATTTTGCTGTGAACAAGCAGTTTAATTTTTTCAATCCGAAGTTAGGATTAACCTATGCGATTGATCAACAGAATCAGGTTTATGCTTCGTATGCAGTGGGTAATCGCGAGCCCGTGCGCGATGATTTTATTGATGCATTGGCCGGAACCACTCCCAAACATGAAAGTATGGGTGACCTCGAAGCTGGCTGGCGATGGCGCAAGCGCAATCTCTACCTGAATGTAAACTATTACTACATGAAGTATAAGAATCAGTTGGTTCCCACCGGTAAGGTAAACGATGTGGGTGCCTTGATTCGCACCAATGTAGCTGATAGTTATCGCACGGGTTTAGAGTTGGAAGCCAACTGGCGAATCAGTTCTAAAATTTCGTGGATGGCTAATCTTACCCTAAGTGAAAACAAGATTAAAACATTTAACGAAGTGCTGTACGATTACGGAGAAAATTTTGATGACTACATCGAACTTACCAACACCTACAGCAATACGGATATTGCTTTTTCTCCAGCAGTAATAGCCGGATCAGGTTTAACGGTTAATCCTGTCTCCAACCTGGAGATTACCTTACTCAGTAAATATGTGGGCGATCAGTTTCTGGATAATACTTCCAACCAGAATCGTGTAATTGATGCCTACTTTATAAATGATGTACGTGTAACCTACACCTGGAAACCTAAAGGTATGCGTGAGATTTCACTAAGTGGTTTAATGAATAATATTTTTGATGTGGCCTACGAATCGAATGGCTACACCTATGGTTATTTTGGTGGACCAACAGAATACCGTCA
>DPSB01000490.1:0-2363 GCA_003537495.1 Cytophagales bacterium
CTTAACTGTTAGCTTAGGTTGGCGCAGCCACGGGTTATGTCGTTTAAGAATTTTATAGTTGCTGCCATTGCTTTTTGCAAAACTTACCAGGTTTGAAATTGTTTCGTGTACTTCAATTGTTTTTAATTCTTCCGGGTGATAAAGATGTTCGGGTTTTAATTTGAAGCCATACTTTTCCGGATGTTCAAAAATTTCCTTGATCGCCAAAATACGAAACACATACCGCGCAGTTTCATCATTCAAATGTGCATCATAATAATTATCTACCTGGTTATCTTCCAGATCGCTTCTTACCCCAGCTACACCGCGGTTGTAAGAAGCCGCTGCCAATGTCCAGTTACCAAATTTTGAATAAGCATTTTTCAAATACTTGCATGCTGCAACGGTTGATTTAATAGGGTCGTAACGTTCGTCCACTTCTTTTGAAATTTCTAAACCCAACTCCTTACCCGCGGCCTCTCTTATTTGCCAATAACCCACTGCTTCTTTTGGTGAAACGCCATTTACCAAACCACTTTCGATTAAAGGCAAATACTTAAAGTCATCCGGAATATTATGCTCTTTTAAAATCTCCGTCATGCGTGGCAGCCAACGGTTGGCTCGCTTTAATAAGAACAGTGTACTGCTTTGCAGGTAAATATTCACTTGTAATTCGCGATCTAATCGCTCGCGCACATCTGGCTGTTGCAGCGGCACGGCTTCACCGGCAAACGAAATGCTTTCGGGCAGATCGTATGAGATCGCAACAAAAGGTTGAAAATTTTCTGATACCGGAATAGGCTCTAACTCAGGCGAAGTTTCAGTTTCAGGTTTGCGAGCCGACTGATCATACAGTACATACACCAACAAAAGACCAATCGATAGTGGAGCTAATATGTTTACAATACGTTGCATCATTAAAAATTTGGCGAGAGTAAATACCGTGCGTAAAATTCATCAATCACTTTAACCGCTTCTTGTGGAGTATCTACCATGTTAAACAAATCCAGATCTTCGGGGCTAATCATCTGTTCATCCACCAACACTGTTTCAACCCATTTCATCCAACCGGCCCAGAATTTTTTTCCTACCAGTACAATCGGAAAGCGGCCAATCTTTTTAGTTTGAATCAGCGTAAGCGCTTCGGTTAGTTCATCTAACGTACCAAAGCCACCAGGCATAATAATAAAGCCTTGCGAATATTTTACAAACATAAGTTTGCGCACAAAGAAATAATCGAACGTAATCAGTTTGTCGGGATCTATGTAAGGGTTACCTTTTTGTTCGAATGGAAGAAAAATATTTAAACCAACAGATTTTCCACCGGCACGGTGCGCTCCTTTGTTACCTGCTTCCATAATGCCAGGGCCACCACCTGTAATTACTCCATACCCATGATGCACTAATTCGGCTGCAATGTCTTCTGCTATCTTATAAAATTTATGATCGGGCTTGGTGCGGGCCGATCCGAAAATAGTTACACATGGACCAATCTTGGCCAGCTTCTCGAAGCCCTCCACAAATTCACTCATCACTTTAAAGATCATCCACGAGTCGGAGCTTTTTATCTCGGCCCAGTCTTTATCTTTAAAAGCTTTACGGATGCGATGCTCGTCTTCCAACACCTGATCTATCTCGGCTGTTGTTTTTTTCTTTTTTGCTTTGGATGCCATACCTTTCACTTATTAATTTTTTTCAAGTTACTAAATGAATTGTAATTCTATGAAATGCGCAAAACAGGTTTCGTTGTTAGTATTGGTTGTTGTGGCATTAACCGCCTGCACCACACCCGAGCATCGTAATGCATTCCAGAACGACAGTACATGGGCCATGCTTCCGTTTCAAAAGGTAAATGATGCCAACCCGATTCTAAAAGCCGATACCGGAATTTTTAACTGCCCAATTCTGCAACAAGATGTGAGGTGGGAGGAGAAAGATGTTTTTAATCCGGCAGCGGTGGTGCGCAATGGAGCAATCTACCTTTTCTATCGTGCGGAAGATATTATTGGAAAATACAATGGCACTTCGCGAATAGGATTAGGCATAAGCACCGATGGAATTCATTTCAGCAGACTGAAAACTCCGGTATTATACCCGGCCGAAGATTTTATGAAAGTGTATGAATGGGAAGGTGGCATAGAAGACCCGCGCATTATTGAAAATGAAATGGGCACTTACATTATGACTTACACGGCTTATGATGGAAACATTGCACGTTTGTGTGTAGCATCCTCTACCGACTTGCTAAACTGGACCAAACATGGTTTAGTGTTGAAAGGAAAATTTATAGATACCTGGGGAAAATCAGGCGCGATAGTTGGCCGCCAAAAAGGCAATCAGGTAATAGCTGAAAAAGTTAATGGCAAATACTGGATGTACTTTGG
>DPSB01000490.1:2741-10739 GCA_003537495.1 Cytophagales bacterium
ATTGTACTCTTATATAATGGAATGAATCTGGATTCGGGTGGCGATCCTGATCTGCCGAAAGGGGCTTATTGTTCCGGTCAGGCTTTGTTTGATAGTACCGATCCTACCACTTTGATTGATCGGATGGACAATTTTTTTCTGAGGCCCGATCAGCCTTATGAAATTGATGGCCAGGTAAACCAGGTTTGTTTTATTGAAGGCATGGTGCCGTTTAATGGCAAATGGTTTTTGTATTACGGAACGGCTGATTCGAAAATAGGCGTGGCGGTTAAGTAAATATTTAAGCATTAAAAAGGTTACAACCTTAAACTCTTCAAAGCGGCTTCAAGAGTTGTGTACTTAAATTCAAAACCCGTTTGTTTTATTTTGTCGGCAGTTACTTTGCTGCCCTGCAACACAATGTTGGCCATTTCGCCTAACATAAGTTTTAATACAAACGCTGGCACATGCACGGGCCAAACTGGTCGGATTAAAACTTTACCAATAGTTTTTGTTATTTCTTTGTTGGAAACCCAATTGCCACTTACGGCATTATAAGCATCGCGCAGGGTTTCATCTGTTGCCGCCTTCAAAAACATCGCACACAAATCATCGATGTGAATCCACGAAAGGTATTGCTTGCCACTCCCTAATGGTGAACCCACAAACATCTGCACAGGTTTTGCCATTTCATTTAGTGCACCACCTTTATCACTCAATACAATACCAATGCGCAATTTTACGGTGCGAATGTTAAGCGTGTTTAATTTATCAGCTTCTGCTTCCCATAGTTGGGTTAATGTTGCCAGAAAATCCGTGCCGTGTTTACTGTCTTCTGTAAATACATCATCGCCTACAAAACCATAATAGCCAATTGCCGAAGCGGAGATCACTGCCGTTACCTGATGATTGTTTACGCTTAAGGTTTTGTAAAGCAACGCCAGTGACTTTGTTCTGCTTTCCAGCAACTCGCGCTTACGCGAATCCGTCCACCGTTTGTCGGCCACCCCTGCGCCAGCGAGGTTAATGATGGTATCTACACCGGCTAATGCTTCAATATCAAACTCTTGTTTAGCTACATCCCACACAAACGCAGGAACTTTTCCGGCACGTTTTGTGCGACCAACATGCACTACCTGATAACCTTTTTGCAGTAGCATTTCAGTAAGTTGTGAACCCACTAAACCCGATGCGCCTGTTATTAAAATTTTTTTACTCATTATTAGTAGCTTTGAAACATTAACACAAGCGGTATGAATAAGTTTTGGGGAACGATTGGATTAAGTTTGATGATTGGGCTAACGCACGCCCAAACGGTAACTGTAAATAAACAAAACGAAAAGGTAAAGAACGAAACTATTGAAGTTTTTGCTACCACGCTGGAGGGGCGCAAGGAAGAAATACAGCAGGCGTTTGCCCGGTATCAAAAAGAAATGGGTAAAGTAAAACTACTTAGTTCACCGGCTGTTATAACTGAGCCCATTATTAGTGGTACGCCATTCAGCAAAGGTATTGTATATGCCGGAAGCCAGACCGGTGACAAAAGTACCACGGTGTGGATGGGCATTAATCCAGCCGAGTGGGATGAGAAAGACGTTACTTACGCCACCCGCGAACTCCAAAAGATGGTGTATCAGTTTGGTATAAAGTTTTACCGCGACCAGGTGCAAAAACAAATTGACGAGACCCAGCAAGCATTGGATGCGGTTGAAAAACAACAACAGCGCATGCTGAACCAGAGCAAAGACTTAACCATTAAGTTGAGTAACAACGAACAGGAAAAAATTCAACTTGAGAAATCCTTGGAAAACAACAAGCTTGAAAACGTGGCTTTGAAAATCAGAATTGAGAATAATAAAAAAGCGCAGGACTCTTTATTAAATGTGAACATACAGGTTAAGAAGGTGATGGAAACGCAAAAGGAAAAGCAAAGGAAGATTAATTGAGTTATTTCGTTTTCCACTGTCTACTCTCTTTATCAAAATAGGTTCTTTCATCCGGAAACTCAATATATTCTATTCCTTTTGAGTTTCGGGTTTCATATGGCGAAAGAGATTCTCCTTTAACAAACTTATCGAATATAACCATTTCACGCTTTGCTAAGGTATCAGGCACCATTTTCCAGGTTCGAAATACTTCTTCATATTCAACTATTCTATCTTTATCACTGAACGTAAACTTGCCTCCAGTGGCCACACGCTTATCCCCCAGGCTTGGTGCCCTTCGGCTTACTAAAAAGTAATGGGTGTTACCTTCCTTATAATAGGCATCAAACCTATGAAGTTTTGCCTGCTCCCTGTAAAAAGAATCATAGGGTGCATAAAAGCGTTCATCAAACGTAAGTCCTTCTGGTGATCGCCCCACATAGCGAATAATTTTCCATAGCATTTCGTCTTGCTCTTGTGGGGTAAGGTGTGCGCTTACTTGATAGTTATGTTCCGTGCTGCACGCACCTACAATTAGTGTTATGATTATGTAAGTAAATATGCTCTTCTTCATGATACAAAAATAGGAAAGACCTGCTTCTAGGCAGGCCTTTCTTTATAACTTATAATATTCAAAAATTAATACACTTTCGAATCTGGTTGGAACTCAGCCCACTGATCAGTCCAGTCCGTAGTACTAAATGCGCCACGGTAAGTTCCAGAAGTGAAGAATCCTGGCAAGTCGGTATATACCGCACCCGTTGAAAGAGTACCGCCTCCTAATAAAGAGAAGTTCGGATTAGATGGATACAAGGCTGCACCTGTTGTATTTCCTGGTCTGCCTTTAGTTCCCCAGAAGAGTGATTCATCAATGCCGAGGGCAGTGTGATTAGCCGCTGAAGTGCTTACTGTAAACGTGTTTCCATTGTTAGTCCAATAATCGCGCAAGGTAGTTGCATCGTTAAGGTAAGCTGGAAGTGTGCCAGCTGCTGCTACAGCTGTACTGGTGATAAATAAGCCATCGGTTGCTGTGGTAGCTCCCAACTCAGCTGCAGCTGGTATAGTGAGTACATTGTTTTTCAAGGCACCAAGAGGACCACTAGTTGCATGGAGTGAACCAGTATAAGCCAGATTAGCCCAAGTACCCGCATCATCCAAACGAAGACCCAGTCTGAAGCCAGATATGAACGAATTATGTATCTGAACCGCATTCCGCCTGCGATAGTGAATTCCGTTTTGATTGTTTCCGGACAATGCAATGGAGCCGGTAGGACGTGGGCCCAAAATAGTGATGTTTGAGAAAATACCTCTTGTGCAACCTATCGTTGTATTAGCAGCATTTACAGCTGGCGAACCAGATGGTGCTGCTCCTACATCGCAACCCCTAAGAACATCCCCTTGGAAGGTCGCGTTACCATTACCTTGGTTATCGATTTCAAAACCATTTGAACCGGACTGATCTGCAAAGAAAGGATTGCGAACTGCAAGACCATACTGTACGTTACCGCTCCAACCAAAGTCTACATCAAAGTCATCATCCCAAGTGGATAGTGAAACCAAATACTTTCCATTTACGGTTCCACCGAACCACTCAAAACCATCATCTCCACCAAATGAAACCTGAACATATTCAATAGTGGTGCCACTTCCAATACCGCCCATTGTAAGGCTGTTAGTTTCGTTATTGGGTGAGAGTTCAACACCTGCGTACTCAATGCGTACGTATCGAAGCGTTCCTGAATTATCAGAGGCATTTGTTGCAGGTGAGGTGTTGTTACCATAGACCTGAGCCGGACTTATTCCCTCAATAGACGGAAGCGTGGATTGATTTACAAATGCATTACCAAGCATAACAATACCACCCCAATCACCACGGTCGCGCTCACCTACTGGTTGGTTTGAAGTAAACACAATTGGTTGAGCAGCCGTACCATTGGCTACCAAGGTACCACCCGGAGATACAATCAATGTTCCTTTAGTTGCTTTATCTCCCTTGATAATTGTACCCGCTGGAACAGTTAAAGTTACTCCATTAGGGATAAATACCTGACCTTTTATTAAATAAGAAGTACCAGCGTCTAATGTTCGGGTTGTTAGATTGCCCTGTAGGGCAACAACTGGATCGCCCACTGTTATCACAAAGTTTGTACTAGTAGAAGGGATTCCTTTTTTGTCTATTACCTGAAAAGCTACAATGATTTGGGAACCTATAACAGCGTTGGCTGGGATAGTATATTCAAAATCAATTGGTGTGGATAAATTGCTTGCCGAAATATCACGGGTCTCATCTTCTGATCCACCCACATATATTACTAGATCCTGTGCGCCATTAGGAGCTATTACTGTAAGTTCTGCTGTTACTGTACCACCCGGAATGTTTTGGGCCGAAGTTGGATCTACATCAACTGTAGGTGCAGCCCCAATTTCTTCATCTTCTTTACAACTTTGAACTGCCATTACTGCAGTAAGTGCAAAGAAAAACACGAAGAGTTTTAACATTTTTTTCATGCTTATTAAATTTAGTTTTTCGGATGTAAAATTAGCCTGCAATATCAGCGTGGTAATTAAAGCGCAGTTATCAATTCTTTACGCCAGTGTTAACATCTTCAAGATTTGTTAACCAAAGAAAAAGCCCTTGTGCGAAGGGCTTTTTCTTTGGTTATGTTTTTGTTTTTTATTTACTCAACTTCATACTTAACGATACAGAGAACTGTGCCCCTACTTTGAAGCCGCGCATTAATGGATCATTATCCTGTATTTTACTATCGTTATTACTATCCTGACGGAACGAATATTTTGCGTTTAGCAGATTTTGTGTGTTGACTTTCACCTCGTATCGACCAAATTCCTTGGCTACCTGTAGATCAAGTGTGTTACGAGGCATTTCAAACCATGATGGATATAATATATCACCTACCACAAAAATTCTGCGACCAAAAACATTATATGCAACATTAGCTGAGAATCCTGTTTGATCGTTCTTGTAATAGGCACCAGCATTGATAATGTAAGGCGACTGACCCGTTAGTGGTCTGTAGCGAGCTTGATTAGTAGCATTAGCGCCTACATCAACCTCGCTTTTAATGAGTGCCGCATTTAGATTAAGCGATGTATTCCGTAACAATTTTGATACCCCTAAACTAGCAAGCGACTTTCTTACCTCTAACTCTAATCCGTAACTAACGGCTTCAGGTGAGTTATTGTAAAAGAATTGAGGGCTTTCACCAACAATCTGGTTATAGAGTTCAATTGGGTCTTTAAATGATTTATAGAAGGCACCCACACTAACTAATTCACCTAGATTTGGATACATCTCCCAGCGTAAATCGATGTTATTTATAAATGCTGATTTTAATTCTGGTGAGCCAATAATATTAGCATCCAATTCAAATTGGTAGAATAAGAATGGTGCAAGCTCACGAAACTCAGGACGATTTATTGATCGGCTGTAAGCCACACGTACTAAAGAACGATCTGTGAGATTATAAGCCACATTCAAAGAAGGCAGCGGAGCCACCACATCGTTATCTACATTTACAGGCTCGAGGTTAGATATAGCCTTAAGTGTTTGCTGGTTGTACTCAACACGCAAGCCTGCTGAAAAGTCAAACTTACCCGCTGGGAAAGACCCGCCTATGTAACCAGCCATTAGCCGATTCGTACCGGTATAAGAATCTGAGGCATTTGTCCCCTCTTCAATGGTAAGGCCATCGTTGCGATCAATATTACCAGAAGCAAATACCTCGCTTAGTGGAAGTGTAATGATATCCTGCACAGCTGAGGGATCGACAGCTAGATAACTTAAGTAACGCGCATCAAAATCCCGGGTTCTAAATTCTACCAGAGTACCAGCACGAAATACGGGTGTCCGTTTATTATCCGGGTTTCCAAATTTATGTTCAAAGTTTAAGCCATTGCTATAGCTTACATCCTTCAAAGAAGACCAGAAACGGCTTGCATCAAACAAATTACTATTGGGAGGTAACTGCATAAAGTAAGGTTCCTCAGTACCACGTAAGGATTGGTCTCGCAACGTACGAAACCGTCTGTAATCGGGCTCTGATTTAGTAATACGATTTACACCACCCATCCAAGAAAATTTGCTTTGACCAAGTTGATGTGTGCCTTGTAATTGACCTGAATATATTCCGCGGCTTAAGTAGTAATATTCGTAGTTAGTTCTATCGTTATTTGATAACTGAACAAAGTCTACACCGTTACGTACAGTTGTGCGTTCTTCACCTAACTGTACAAAGAAATTCTTAAACTCTATCCTGTGGTTATTGTTAAGTTTAACATCCCAATTATGTAATGCGCTAACGCGAACCTCCTTATTGCTTGTATTGTCTACAAAACTAAATCGAGGAGTAAGAGTAGTGCTTGTGAATTCGTTATATCGGTTAAATTCAGCGTCAAATTTTTTGAAAGATTTTGAATATGCGAGCGATGTGTAGTTACCAACTTCAATACCTGCTATTTTAAAAGTTTGGGAAGTGGTGAAGTTTCCACTAAAATCTACAGGGGCGTTAGCACTTAACAATTCGAAATTATTGGTAAGCGACTGGCCCGCACGCTCACGCAAGCTTGAGGAACGGCCTGATGCTTGCAATTGAGTGGTTGTTGGAAAAGTTGAAGGTAAATCTCTGAAGCCATTGTCAAATCCAAGGAAATCGGTTGAACTACCTTGCGTTGAATTAAATTTCTGGAAAGTGGTATTTTGTCTGTAGCCAATACTGAAACCTATTTTGGTAAAGTCTTCTGCTGCAACATTCTTAGTTACAATTTGAATCAACCCACCTGCAAAATCACCTGGCAGTTCTACTGTTCCAGATTTATAAATCAACATCTGATCAATAAACCCTGCGGGTATTAAATCAAAGGAAAACGATCGAGAATCTGTTTCGGTACTTGGACCAATTGCTCCGTTAATCATCACTTGGTTATAGCGTTGCGGAACACCTCGCACGACAATAAAACGGTTATCGGCAATAGTTATACCTGGTACACGTTGTGCAATTTGAGCGGCATCACGATCTGGTAGTTTGGTTATTTGTTCAGACGAAATACCGCTTACTACAAGCTTGCTATCTCGAATTGCGCTTAACAAATTCACATCAGTAGCAATTTCTTTTTTTGCTGTTACAATTACTTCCTCCAGTTCAGCCACATCTTCAGCAAGTGTAACTTCAAGATTTGTTCTTTTTCCACTTTCAACTACAACATCCGAAATGGTTTGAGTTTTATATGTTACAGATGAAACAACGAGCGTATATATACCCGGCTTTACATTTGAAATAATAAAATTCCCATCCAAATCGGTAGAGGCCCCAACAGTAGTTCCTTGAATAACTGCGTTGGCACCAATTACCGCTTCCTTGTTGGCGGCATCAATTACCTTACCGGTAATGCTACCATTTTGAGCCATCGTTAAAGAAGCAAGGGAGATTAAAATCAGCGAAAGAAAAATGCGCTTGTGCATGAGGGTATTAAATTTTCCACAAAAGTGCCGCGGTAATATTATCCCGTTAAGGCGGCTATGTTACGTAATTGTTAAAGCACAGGTTTTTAGACCGCGGATTATCCACTTTTATTTTTGATTTTAAGTTGGTGGCATTGCCCTACTACCAATGAAAATGAGCAGGTTAGCGCAACACACCAAATAACATTACGATAAACAAAGGTTAATGAAAGTAAGATTTGGTTAACATCTGTTAGTAGAACAGATTGTTCACGCAACGGATTAAAAAAGAAAAACCCCGATTGGCGGGGCTTTGAATAATTTCTGCTTTGGTCAATTTGCTACTTCGTAATGGGTACTTTGGTAAGCAACGCTTTAATAATGTCTTTGGTGCGTACATTATCCGCTTCGGCTTCGTAGTTCAGAATAATGCGGTGGTTCATTACATCCAACGCTACTTCTTTAATGTCTTCGGGTAACACATACTCGCGGCCATCCATAAAGGCAACTGCTTTGGCAGCCAGGTTCATATTAATACTGGCGCGAGGCGATGCTCCAAACTGAATGTATTGAGCTTCATTATCTAACTTGTATTCCTTCGGTTTGCGGGTGGCCGTAACCCATTCAATAATATAA
>DPSB01000293.1 GCA_003537495.1 Cytophagales bacterium
AGGGCCGGTGATAAATCGGCCCTGTTCTATTTGTATGATCATTATTCAGCGGCCCTTTACGGGATTATTTTTCGCATTGTAAAACGCGAAGAGTGGGCTGAAGAAGTTTTACAGGATGCGTTTCTAAAAATTTGGGATCGCATAGATGCCTACGATGAAAGTAAAGGCCGTTTGTTCACCTGGATGCTGAACCTAACCCGCAACCTGGCCATTGATAAAACCCGATCGAAAGAAATTACCATCGCCCGAAAAACCGATGACCTTGACGAGTTCGTAAATACAATCGATAAGCAGGAACAGACTGAAATGGCAGTGTCTCAAATAGGGTTATTACCGGTATTGAACGAGTTGCCACCTGAACAAAAGTTTATTGTAGAACAATTGTACCTGAAAGGTTATACGCAATCGGAGGTAGCCGATGAATTTGGTATTCCATTGGGAACCGTAAAAACCCGTTTACGATCGGCCATGAGTACGTTACGCATTTTGTTAAAAGTAGAATGAATGTAGAGGCTTACACAGCGACAGGTATTTTAGAAGCCTACATACTGGGCGAACTTACGGTACGTGAGCAGGAGCACGTGGCGTTCCAGCTTCAGCATTATCCGGCTTTGCGCGATGAACTTGTTCGTGTTGAAAAAACAATGGAGCAACTTGCGCTTCAGGCAGCGGTTAAACCTAAGGCTCATATAAAAGATAATATTCTGCAATCAGTTGGCAAACGGATTAAATCGCAACCAACAAATGCAAGCAATTTCTGGGTATGGTTGGCAGCAGCTTCTGTTATTCTGGCTTGTGGTTTCGCGTACGTGGCCTACAATTATTATGTACAGTGGAGTTCTACTTCACAACAATTGGCAGAGATAGAATTACGAAATCAACAGATCGCTCAAAATCTTAACACCGTAAATCTGGAGCTATCAAAAATTCAGGATGAAATTAATGTTGTAGAAAATCCGGCATATTCACGAGTTATTCTTACAGGAACGAATCAGGTACCCGATGCTAAAGCAACTGTGTTTTGGAATGCATCAACTCAGGAAGTTTACCTGCGTGTTCAGCATTTACAAGCACTTTCAACCGAAAACCAGTTTCAGTTATGGGCTCTTATTGATGGTAA
Organism: Cytophagales bacterium; assembly: GCA_003537495.1. Classification (GTDB taxonomy): domain Bacteria; phylum Bacteroidota; class Bacteroidia; order Cytophagales; family Cyclobacteriaceae; genus ELB16-189. The sequence goes on from DPSB01000293.1 coordinate 1,121, forward strand.
GCCGGTTGATCTTGGCATTTTTGATTCAAAAAATGGCTTAATAAAGATGAAACCTACATCGCGTGCCGATGCCTTTGCGGTTACCATCGAAGCCCGGGGCGGATCACCAGTCCCTTCGCTCCAAACCTTGCAGGCTATGGGCAGCACTAAAGGCTAGTTGACTTTTCGTATTGCCTGTTTACCGACAACCCGGATGGGATCTTGTATTTCAAGTTTATTTTCGTATGTTTATGTTAAATTGATTAAAATCAGTTAGTTATGAAATTAAAAGTAACCCCTGCAAAAGTTTACTACAACAAGCCCAGAGTATTAATGGTATTGGTTGCAGTTTGCTTTACTGTCTACTTTATTGCGAGATTTATTGTCGAATCCTAAAAGGCTTTGACTACCCATCGCAAAAAGAAGAGCATTATGCCCGTGAAGGGTTATTACGAACGTGCCCGCATGTTCGGATACATTGCGTTGTTGGTAGGATTGTCCGTTGTAGCCTACTATCTGTATCAATACTTTACTTCCTGAAATAACTTTCCAATAGCAGCGTTCTTAAGCTGCTATGCAAAAAAAAATAATCTGGACTTTCATCAGTCTGTTGGCTGTTATTGTGCCTCGGTTATCCCATGCGCAAACCACGCTTGGCGATAAAGCCCCTGAAGACATTCAGGTACACTCCAAAAAACTAAAGCCTACTCATCAGCAAACCAAAAGGCAAAAAATTTTGCTGAAAAAAGCGAAGGTAAAACACACCGCTCAGTACGAATTTTATGCGCGTGTGGAGAAAGCCGCAAAGGAAAAACAAAAGTTATTGAAAAAGTTGGCTGCACCGCAATATTCAAACCCGCTCTATTACGGTCATAAAAAAATGCCAAAGAAAAACCCACCTTATAAAATGAAGTATTGTAAAGAGTGTGGCATCCGGCACTAATTTTTTTTGAACTCAGATTTCTTCTCTAACGATAATTAGGTTCTTCACCAGCCTAATTATCGTTTGTTGAGAATCATTTTTTATTCCTGCTTTAAATACTTCATTCGTTTAAATAATCTGATTCCGATGAACTAATTTCGTTGCCAGTTTAAACATCAGCAACGTTGAATCTGGCCCACCACATTGAGCATACAAACTTAAGTCCCACGCTTACCATAAGTGCAATAGATCAATTGGTGGATGAGGCTCGCGAGTTTGGCTTTCTTGGTGTTTGCGTTCCGCCTTTTTGGGTGAAACGAGCACAGCGTGAAATCAGCAGTGATAAAATTCTGCTGGTAACTGTAGCCGGTTTTCCACTTGGTTATAGTATGACCGAAACGAAGTTGGATGAAATCAAACGCGCTATTGATAACGGTGCCGATGAGATTGACGTAGTCTGGAACATTAGTTCGTTTAAAGCAGGTTTGCCCTGGACTAAAATAGAAATAGCCAAGTGTGCAAAGTTGACGCACGATAATCAGAAGCTCTTAAAAGTAATCATTGAAACTGCCTACTTATCTGATGCCGAGATAGCCGAAGCAAGTAAACTTTGTGCCGATGCTGGTGCAGATTTTGTAAAAACATCTACTGGCTTTGCACCTGCAGGAGCCACAGTAGCGCATGTAAAGATTATGCGACAATCAGTGCCGACTTCAGTAGGCATAAAAGCGAGCGGTGGAATTAAAACATACGAACAAGCCATTCAATTAATAGAAGCCGGTGCCAATCGACTTGGCACTTCATCTGGAAAAACTATTGTTACCCAAAACCTAAACCCATAATGAACGACCTTTTATCAAATCTTTTTCCGCAGGCCAATCAGGTGCCTGCTGATGTGGCATTGCCCGCTAACCTGGAGCAACGCGAATATTTATTAGATGGTAAGTTAGTTACCTGGCAAGGTGATATGAGCCCGGTGTTAAGTCCGGTGTGTTTAAAACAACCCGATGGAACTATCAAACAACAAGTAATTGGAAGCACACCTTTGCTCACATCGAAAGAAGCGTTGACTGCATTAGACTCAGCCGTAAAAGCATACGATCAGGGCCATGGTGTGTGGCCTACCATGTCGGTGGCTGAGCGCATCGAACATGTGGAAAAATTTCTGGTGAAGATGCGCGAACAACGACAAGCCATTGTAAACCTGTTAATGTGGGAAATCGGTAAAACACAAAAAGATTCTGAAAAAGAATTTGATCGCACCTGCGATTACATTGTAGATACTATCAACTCATTGAAAGAACTCGACCGTAAGTCATCGGGCTTTGTTTACGAGCAGGGTATTATGGCACAAATCAGGCGAGTGCCATTGGGAGTTGCCTTGTGCATGGGGCCTTACAACTATCCGCTCAACGAAACATTCAGCACATTATTTCCTGCTTTGATTATGGGTAATACGGTGGTGTTTAAACCCGCCAAGTATGGTGTGCTGTTAATCCGTCCATTACTCGAAGCTTTTCGCACGTGTTTTCCAACTGGTGTAATTAATGTGATTTATGGGCGTGGCCGCGAAACAGTAGGGGCATTAATGGAAACCGGTAAAGTAGATGTGTTTGCATTTATCGGAACCAACAAGGGCGCGAACGAATTAAAAAAGCTTCATCCAAAGCCACATCGCCTAAAAGCAATTTTAGGTTTGGATGCAAAAAATCCAGCCATCGTATTGCCCGATGCGGATATCAACAATGCTGTGACTGAATGTTTGCTAGGCTCGTTATCATTTAATGGTCAGCGCTGTACCGCTTTAAAAATTTTATATGTTCACAAAAGCATTGTCGATGAGTTTATCAAAAAGTTATCGGCTGAAATTTCAAAACTGAAGCCCGGTATGCCGTGGGATTCAGGGGTTGGCCTTACGCCATTACCCGAACCCGGCAAAACCGAATACTTAACCAAGTTGGTGGAGGATGCAAAACAACACGGTGCGGCAGTTATCAATCCAGATGGTGGTACCGTTTCAGAAACGTTTTTCTATCCGGCTTTGCTGTATCCGGTTAATAATAAAATGCGAGTGTATTACGAAGAGCAGTTTGGTCCTGTGGTGCCGGTAGTTCCTTTTGAGAATGAAGAGGAGGCAATCGATTATGTGCTTAACTCAAACTTCGGACAGCAGGTGAGTATTTTTGGCAACGACTCCAAACAAGTAGCGCGGTTGATTGATGCGTTCTCCAGTCAGGTGGGCCGTATTAACCTGAATGTGCAATGCCAACGCGGACCGGATAATTTTCCATTCAACGGAAGAAAAGATTCGGCAGAAGGAACCTTATCGGTAGGCGATGCGCTGCGGGTGTTCTCCATTCGTACATTGGTAGCTACAAAGGCAAGTGATAGCAATAAAAAAATCATCAGCCAGATTATTCAAAACCGTGAGTCAGTGTTTTTGAGTACGGATTATGTTTTTTGAAAGCAGAGTCGGATTCATTTCTGCTAATCTCTTTATGGGAAAAGTTGTATATTGAATAACTTTTGGTAGAAAAATATGTATAAGGTCATAGACATAGACCGCGATAATCTTACCCTGATGGGTGTGCAATTTTCGGATCTTAAAACATTGGAAAGCACGGCAAACGCTATCGGCACTAACATGTTTGAAGGTTTTGAGCCAACCCCTAAAGGTGTAACCCTCATCAGAGATTACGTAACCGGAAAAATTACTTTTGCCGAGTTTATCAAATTGGCAAAAGAGAAAGCTTATGTCTGATGCTTACAAATTTTTAGACCCCGATTATACTTACACTGATCCCAAAACGGGGGTACTTCGTAATTTAGCTAACATTGAAGACGAGGAAGTTTTGCTTTTTGCTGAAAGCGGTGCGGTAACAAAACGAGTACAAGAGCTTTACGAAAATCCTATAAAAATCAAAGGCACAACAAGTTTGTTTGTAATTCACAAGCACTTGTTTCAGGATGTTTATGCTTGGGCAGGCACAAGACGAGTTGTTGAAATTGGCAAAGCAGGTAAACAGTTTTTTCCGACAAGCCATTTTGAAAATGCTTTACGCTACATCGATACATTGATTTTGGAATACAAAGGTATTCGCAAAACGGACAAACAAGCATTAGCACAGAAATTAGCTGAGATTCTGGATCATGTGAATTATCTACACCCTTTCAGAGAAGGCAACGGACGATCCCAACGCGAGTTTATTCGGTTACTCGCATGGGAGAAAGGATTAATACTAAACCTGAACCCGCCTGACAATGTATTTGTTTATGAGCGCTACATGCAAGGAACGATAAACAGCGATGTAGAAATATTAACGAGTTTAATTTTGGAACTTATTGTAGAGCAATCAGGAGGATAGTGGAAGTTGGTAATAAAGTTTATAAAATCACATTATTAGAACGGATGAGAAATTCAAAATCATGGATTGGTTCCGAATAATTGCTACAATCGTTCTACTTGGCTGGGGTGTGTTCGCGCTAGTCTCTGGAATTAGGAACGATGGGAAGTCTAGATTTTTAATCATTGGAATTGACCATATGTTTGACAACAAGAAATATGAACCGACATTTATAAGAATTAAGAATATTGTCTTAGGTCTGTTGAGTATTATGCTCAGTGTCGGAATCCTGTTAGACCTACTAAAAAATGATTGACAAATAAACTGCGTTGACACAAAGCGATTAGTCATTGGTCTTTTTTTGTTTACTTTCATGTAAGTCAAGGCCAGCTTATCGGCCTTTAAGGATGGTCATGCGCAAAATGAGTATAACCAGTCTCTCATAAATTATGACCATCCATCACCTCAACATAACCATCAGCGGAAAAGTACAAGGTGTTTATTACCGGGCATCTGCCAAACAAAAGGCAGATGAGTTGGGTGTAAAAGGTTTTGTGCGCAACCAACCTAGTGGTTCGGTTTATATCGAAGCAGAAGCTTCAAACGAGGTATTGCAAAAATTTATGGAATGGTGTTGGCAAGGCCCGGAACGCGCACAGGTTCAACAAGTAGAAACATCAGAAGCCCCTTTGCAGAATTTTACAGAGTTTGAAGTGCGGAGGTAACCACTATTACGGTCAGAGTGACCAATTACCCTCTTCTGTGGAGAGGGTTGCACAAGCCTACGAGAACAGAAAAATTAGTATGGGTGAGGCACAGTGAGGTTATCAACTCACTTTCTTGCCTCTACACTCTGATTCCAATCGTATACACGATCACTAATTTCAGTAAGCAGATCAGGATCTTTTTCCAACGCATTGCCAATCACAATCAGGTCAGCTCCGGCTTCTAACGCATTCAATGCTTTTTGACTCGTGTTAATTCCACCACCTACAATCAATGGAACGTTTACAGATTTGCGGACCGTGCTGATCATCTTTGCGCTGATCTCGCGCTCGGCACCACTGCCGGCATCCATGTAAATAAGTTTTAGTCCCAGCATTTCACCCGCCATCGCAGTACAAGCAGCAAGTGAGTATTTGTCTTCGGGTATTGGTGTAGTGTTGCTAATGTATGCTACCGAAGTGGTCTTACCGGAATTGATAAGCATATATCCGGTGGGCATAATTTCCAATCTATTATTCTTTAGTATGGGTGCAGCTACTACATGTTGACCAATTAATAAATCGGGGTTGCGACCAGAGATCAGCGATAAAAACAAAATTGCATCCGCAGAAGGATCGATTTGTAATGAGCTTCCCGGAAACAAAACCACCGGCAGCGAAACTGTTTCTTTGATATGTTTGATTACTTCAGCCAGGTTGGTAGTAGTAACAAGGCTACCGCCTACAAAAAAGAAATCGATGCAGTTTTCTGTTGCGAGTCGGATTAACGTATTTAATCGGGATGGATCTTCAATCTTATCTGGATCAACCAAAACAGCAATTGATTTTTTACCAAGCTTGTGCCGCTCTTGCAGCGTATCAAGAATCTTCATGCTTTTGCTTGCGGTTACTGAGGTATTCGGCTAATTTATCTTTTGCTATGTCGAGTAATATTACGGTTGCCTGGCTAACCAATCGTTCGCCAATCTGCGAGATGAAAGATGGTGGTGAGTAAGTGGGTACGGGCTCAAAGTCAGGTTCAGTATTCTGAACCGCAGCTTTTGCTTTTACTTTGTTCTTTTTCTTTTTCGATGAACCAAGTTGCGAAACAATCAGGTACGTAACCGCCAGCGCGCCTCCGATAATTAACGCATTTTTTACTGCCTTTTCAGTTTTGTCTGACATTGCTTTTACTTCGCGCTCAAGTTCTTGCTTGTGGCGCTGCGAAGCTTCTATTAATCTTTTCTTTTCCGGGTCCTGTGTTTCGAGCAGTTCCATAACTATTTTTCTTTTCGTTTCATCAGTTTGGTCATGTACTGCTCAAACTTATGACTGAGATTTTTTCGGAAGATAATGAAAACAATACAAGGCACTCCGTAAATACCGGCCACAATCCAATAGCCTGCATAAGGTTGTTCAAAAAATCCGTTAAGGAAGTGTGCCAGTCCTACACTGAAGAATAATAAAAACAAAATTGAAAGCAACAGAATGGCTGTTATCATCAGTGCCTGTGCCAATACGCGTGCAACATCCTCGCG
>DPSB01000126.1 GCA_003537495.1 Cytophagales bacterium
TTGTGCGTTTTTATCCTGCTGATTTTTTTGTGGAGTCATTGGTTATTCCGGTTTTCGGCTATGTGGCAGATTATTGGCCATGTATCGGGTATTCTCGTTTTCTTTTTTCTGATGGGTTCGCTTTCGTATTACTTCACAGATTACTTGGAAGGATATGTGTACCTGGAACACTGGAAGGAGTACATGATTGGTATGCTAAGCAGTTGGGATGCCCTGCGTATTCATGATCAATACATTATTACGGTGGGTGTGTATTATGTGATCCGGTATTTTCAAGGCTTGCAAAAGCAAGAACAAGAGAAAAGCGAACTAGCCTTGCGCAACAAAGAGATGCAGATTTCACTTTTAAAGTCGCAGATCAATCCGCACTTTTTATTTAATACACTTAATTCAATTAGTACATTAGTACACACCAGTAAAGAGAAAGCACGCAAAGTAATTACGCAATTGTCAGATATATTTCGCTACGCGTTAGATTCGCACAATGGCGAGATGGTGAGGTTAGTTCACGAAATTGAGTTTATCGATAATTATGTACGAATTCAGCAAGTGCGTTTTGGCGACAGATTAAAGTTTGAAAAACATATTGATCCCACTTGTTTGGGTGCCTACCTTCCGCCTATGATTTTACAGCCGCTGGTGGAGAACTCAGTTAAATATGGTATTGCCCCTAAAGAAGAGGGTGGAACAATTTCACTGACTGTAAAACGTTCTGGCTCGGTAATCTTCTTCGAGATAAAAGATGATGGCCTGGGCTCGAAAGCTAAAAAGGTAATGGATGGAAGTTCCAGCGGAGTAGGTATGCTAAACACAGATTTACGTTTGCGCAGTTATTTTGGAGTACAATCGCACCTGCGTGTGCTGGCTACCGAGCATGGGTACTCGGTAAGTTTTTTTATTGAAGATAAAAACATAAAAAACCCAATGGAGACTAAACCTGTACTTGAAAACCAATTAGTATGACAACCTGTTTGATTATTGACGATGAAAAATTAGCACGCGAACTTTTGCGCGAGTTTCTGGAATCATTTCCTGAAATTGAAATTATTGGTGAATGCAGTAAAGGCACAGAAGCCGTTGAGCAAATCGACAAGCTAAAACCTGATTTGATATTTCTGGATGTGCAAATGCCGGGTATGAATGGCTTTGATGTGCTGGATGAAATTGAACACGAGCCCTACGTAATTTTTTCTACCGCATACGATCAATATGCTATTAAAGCTTTTGAACGCAATGCGGTTGACTACTTGCTGAAGCCGTTAGATCAGGAACGTTTTAAACTAGCGGTAGAGCGGGCACTTAAGCGCAAGCAAACAGAAGAAGGTAAACTGGAAGATTTGCTGGGAAGTTTAAGGCCGGTAAATACGCGCACATCTTACGATTCGCACTTGTTTGTACAGAAATCGGAAAAGCTATTTAACCTGCCGGTGGAGGACATCGTTTATCTGGAAGCTTCTGGTGATTACACCGTAATCTCTACCAAGAACGATCAGTTTGTAAGTTCATCGGGTATTGGTAAGTTGGAGGAGTTAATGAATCCTGAAATTTTTATTCGCGTGCATCGCTCTACCATCGTAAACGTAAATTACCTGAAAGAAATTGAGCGCCACTTTAATGGTGGTATGATTGTGAAAATGCAAAACGGAAAAAGTTTTCCGGTAAGCCGCACGTATGCAAAATTGATCCGAAAAAAAGTGGTTTAACTACAGATGATTCAATACTTCGCCAATTGAAACGAGTTGTTTGAATCTTTCATTCTCAATAGTAGTATCCACCCGTTCGTGTGCCCACGTAATATGATAAGGAATGTGAAACCCGTGCCCGCCTAAAGCCAGTACGGGCATTACATCCGATTTTAATGAGTTACCAATCATCGCAAATTGGTCAGGTACAATGTCTAAGTGTTTTATGAGTTTTTGAAAATCAGCCTCTTTTTTCTCCGACATAATGTCAATGTGGTGAAAATATGTTTCCAAACCGGATTTTTTAAGCTTGCGTTCCTGATCTAACAAATCACCTTTGGTAGCCAATACCAACCTATACTTACCTTTAAGTTGATTCAGTACATCTTCTACGCCATCCATTACTTCCACCGGCATGTTTAGCATCTCTTTGCCGTAACCAATAATGGTCTCGATGGCTTCGTTGGGAATGGTGTTATTGGTAACACGCATGGCCGTTTCAACCATGGAGAGCATGAATGCTTTTATGCCATAGCCATAAAGCGGTAGATTATCAATTTCTGTTTTCAATAACTCACGCGCAGTGGTATGCTGTGGCAGATAGTTTTCAAGCAAAACAAAAAATTTCTTTTCAGTTTCCTGAAAGAAGGCTTCGTGGTGCCACAACGTATCGTCAGCATCAAAGGCAATTACTTTAAGTGTGTTCATAATCGGGTTGGTAAGCTACGAAACAACAGATTATTTTAATAGGCAACTAGTGCTGAAGGTTATACCCGATATGGATACAGGTAAATTCACCATAAACAAGTTGGCCACCAGCTAAATTCCACACAGCATCGGCCCGATATGGAACGGTATAGCCGTTTATTGTACGGTAAGTATGTATGGGTGTGGAAAATTGTTGCAGACTTTGATCAGTTTCGTTTATAATCCGATACCTATCATTTGAAATGAAATCAATCAATCTTCCCTGAGGATCAAAGATCAACCTGGCCGAAATTGAAATATCGTTGTAGTTAAAAGTGGCAAGTGTATTCAAACTGTCAATAGCCTGCCACTCAATCCGGTTATCGATAAGTGCTCCCGCAGCAAATAAACACAAATCATTAAACCACGTTACTGTTTCAGATACATTCATAGTGTTGCCCTCCTGATATTGCACCGTAAACAGCGAAAGTAATCGGATATCCATTGTAGCTATTCCCTTATTGTAATTATGAAAACCCGTAACCGGAAGGTGTTTCATGGTAGCATTCATAAAAAAAAGACGTACTGGTGGATCAATCGAGTTAACCTGAATTGTTGAAAAAGGCATCCATGCAGATTGCTCGTCTTGCCGGATTTTTCCTTCAAATTCAATTGTAAAATTTTTGATTTTCGGTTTCCCCACTGCGCCCGTCCAGCGAATGTATTTTTTAACAGGCTCAGGTAAACTGTTAAGATCTTCTTCGGTAAGCAAAGGTGGAGTAGTGTTGATGTATAAAGCCGCGCTTTGATCGTGAAAAGATTTTACAAACCTCCATTCAGCAATTTCAGGAATGCAGATAAGAAGCAAAACCACGTTAACAAGTGTTCCCAACCGACTATCGGCCCACCAGCTGATGATAAGAATTTGTGAACCAATAATGGTTGCAAGGGTAATAATCCACCAGGCAGTATGGGTTGTTACCAGGTAACCGCTTAGTAAAAACATAAAACTGGTTATTAACCATAACCATCCGGCTGATTGGGAAACAGGCTGCTTAAGTTGTGGGATTTTTTCGGGAGCAATGGCCTTTACAAAGCCAAGGCTATGAATTAAACCATGAACCGCCAATATCAATCCAATAACAACTTTCATCGTGCTTTTTATTTCAAATTTTATTGTGTCAATAAATATTTAAAATGACTTTGAAAAGTAGAGGTTACTGACCTTTATCAGGAATTTTTAGTGTAATGCAATTGAACCCGTGGCAGTAAAGTAAGTATCAACACCAGCGTTCCAATTGCCGAAATAATAGGTTGCAGAATAAAGTAGTCTGTTAATAATTGTTGCACTATTATCCAAACACAAAGCATTATTCCACAATACACCGAAAACGTCCATGCCCAGAATTTATTCTTGTAAATGTTAAGGCGCTGAGGCCATTGCCATGCTGGTTGAACCAGAAACCCAATTGTAGTAAGTAAACACCCCAGCCCAATAAATGTAAAAAGTAAAAGCCCGGGAATTCTAAACGAATGAAACGGAGTGCCATCTAACCACGATAACGGTAAGCCAATCCATTTTCCATCAGAAAAAATCAGTAAGCCTGCACCTGCTATCAACGCATTTAGGCTTGTAAGAAATAGCAACAAACAAATTAAGTAGGTTTCAGGCAGGTGGCGTTTCATGCCCTTAAATTGCGCAAATGAATAGCAAGTAAATATGACGCTTGTGGGATTATCACATGATTTATATCAATTAAGCAATTACAATTGCTTCTCTAACACAACAAACTCCAGTTCTTTTTTTGGAGTTCCCCAACGGGCATCCGGCACAATAAAGGGTTTACGTGCGCCTGTTAGCTGATAGCCATGGCGGATGTACCAATCAATTAATTCTTTCCGCACAGAAATCACGGTCATTATAATAGCATTGAGGTTTTGTTGTGCGGCATAATCTTCGGCCGCCTGCATCAGTTTTTTCCCAATGCCTTTTCCTTGTGTATCGGGCTTAACGCTAAGCATGCCCAGGTATAACTTTCCTTCTTGAAAACGCAATTCCACACAACCTAAAAGTTCACCAGCTTCGCGATAAGTGAGAATAATGGTACCCGGTGTTTCAATCAGGTCGCGTATGGCGGCCTCATCAATGCGGGTGCCATCCAGTAAATCGGCCTCTGTTGTCCACCCTTCGCGCGAAGTATCTCCGCGGTAAGCAGAATTTACCAATTGATTCAGGGTTTGGGCATCCGCCAGAACGGCCTTTAAAATCATACCTTAAAATTTTACGCTTTGTCGAAGGTAACAAAACATTATTAGCAAGTTAAAATTCTATCTTTAAAGAACGAATTTCTACCTATGAGATCACTTACGTTACTTGGCGCCATCCTTCTATTCTCTTGTTCAAAAGATAAAACAGAGTCGCGCGTATGGCAAAGCATTGAGCAGAGTTTGCAAACGCAATTGATAACC
>DPSB01000001.1 GCA_003537495.1 Cytophagales bacterium
GTAGTTTGATTTTGCTTTTTTAATTTTATTTGAAAACCTGTAAGTAATTACGGGTAAGTTTAATGCAGTATGCCCCGCTTTAAGAAATTTAAACATACCCTTGTAGAGCGTTTCAATATAATTATTGAGAAGCCTTTACTTACCTCTACCATAGTGCTGGCAGGTGTGGCGATGCTGGTGCTAAGTTTAAGTTTTACTTACTATTTAAACGATTTTGAAAATTTCTGGGAGCAGATACTGGTGGAGGCACACGGAATGATTTTCGATATTGCCATTATTGGTATTTTGATTTTCTGGTTGAATCAGAATGGAGAAACCCGGCAGCGCATCCGAACTTATAAAGATGAGATTGATGACTTCCGGTTGTGGGAGTCGGATGAAGCTGCATTTCGTACCGTGGGTAACATCAAGCGTTTAAACCGGCATAAAATTCACGAAATCAATCTGGTGAATTGCCACCTGGCACGCACCAACTTAAACTATGTAAACCTGAAAGGATCTAACCTGAATTCGGCCAATTTCTCCAGCTCTTCGCTTATCGAAACCAACATGGAGAATACCCGGCTTAACCAAACAAACTTTGAAAATGCCAACCTGAATCAGGCGGTATTAAAGGGTTCGTATGCCAGTGGTGCTAATTTTAAAGATGCGTTTCTGATTAAATCTCAATTTGAAAATTCATTTCTGATTAAAACTAACTTTAAGAATGCGTTTTTGATGGAAGCAAATTTATCCGGCAGTTACCTGATGGGTGCCGATTTTGAAAATGCCAGTTTGTATAAAGCAGATTTGCGCGGTGTAAAAGGATTAACCGTAGAACAACTTACCAAAGCTAAAACATTATACCTGGCAAAATTTGATGATGAAATTCTGGAGCAGATCAAACTTAGGATCCCCGAGTTGATAGGCGCTTAATTTTGTTTTAATGAATTAAAAGAATAGTTTTGTAACACAAATCAAAACAACGGCTTTCCAATGCGGTAAGGCCGTTGTTCTTTTTTTATCGGGGTTGGAAAGAAAACATTGGCGGGTTATTAAAACAATAAAAGGGTTATGAGTAAAAAGATTTCATACTACACCAAAGAAGGATTAGATAGACTTACACAAGAATTAAGTACCCTTAAAACAAAGGGCCGTGCGGATATTGCCAAACAAATTGCTGAAGCTCGTGATAAAGGTGACTTGAGTGAAAACGCAGAGTATGATGCAGCAAAAGATGCACAAGGTCATCTGGAAGCAAAAATTGCTCAATTGGAAGATTTACTGAGCAATGCTCGCCTGCTGGACGAAACTAAAATCGACACCAGCATGGTATCGATTCTTTCTAAAGTTACCATCAAGAATAAAAAGAATGGGGCTTCTGTTACGTATATGCTGGTATCGGAAGAAGAAGCTGATCTAAAGGCTGGAAAAATCTCAACCCAATCGCCCATTGGTAAAGGTTTACTTGGTAAAAAGAAAGGTGATACAGCTGTAATTAAAACTCCTGCCGGTGAGATGGAATTTGAAGTGATAAACATTGGTGCCTGATGCCATCTGTTTTTACAAAAATTATCAATCGCGAAATTCCCGCTTACATTGTTGGCGAGGATGAACACTTCATTGCTTTCTTAGATGTAATGCCACTGGTGCAGGGGCATACTTTGGTAGTACCCAAAGTGGAGGTTGATTATATTTTTGATCTTGATTCGGCAACCCTTGCTAACATGATGGTATTTGCACAACGTGTAGCAAAAGCTATAAAGAAAACCATTCCGTGTAATCGAATTGGAGTGGCTGTAATTGGCCTTGAAGTGCCGCATGCACATGTGCATTTGGTGCCGATGAATACTATGAGCGATATAAACTTTACCATGCCGAAACTTAAACTTCCTGCTGAAACCATGCAGGCAGTTGCTGATGGTATTAAAGCAAATCTGGGAGGTTAAATAAAATCTATATCAACATTAAGTGGATAGCGCATTAAAAATTCAAGTGCTTCTTCAACTGTCATTCCTTCAAATAATACTTTGTATAACCTGTCGGTGATGAGTGCGCGTACTTTATAATGATCGGCACACTTCTTAGCAATACGCACCGTATTTACACCTTCGGCCACTTCCGTCATATCAGCCAAAATATCCTGAAGTTTTTCGCCTTTGGCTAACCGATAGCCCACCGTAAAGTTGCGGCTCATCGGGCTGTTGCAGGTTGTAACCAGATCGCCAATGCCAGCCACGCCCAGGAAAGCTTTTAAGTCGCCACCCAGTGCGCGCCCGAGGTAAACCATTTCTACTGCTCCGCGACTGATCAGCAAACCTTTTGCATTTTCGCCATAGCCTAAACCGCTTAATGCACCCGATGCAATTGCGATTATGTTTTTTAAAACTCCGGCAATCTCAACACCAACAATGTCGTTGTTTTCATAAACCTGAAACCGATCGTTACGGAGCAGGCGTTTGCCCAATTGAATTACTTCGTTAAAATGACTGGCCACTACAGTAGCTCCAGGTTGGCGTTGCGCTAATTCTTTTGCAAGGTTTGGCCCTGCCAAACAACCCACGCGCACCACCACACTCTCTTCCTGAATTACTTCGCTCATGGTTTTTACCTGCTGCCGTGTAAGCCTGGTAATATTTTCTAACGATTGCCCAGCGGGTAGTGTAATGTCAAACCCCTTTGTACCATGAATCAAAATGTGGTAAGGCTGTAAGTAGGGTGATAGCTGGCGCATCATCGCACGAAAGTGTGAGGACGGCACCATGGGAAACAACACATCGCATTGGGTAGCCACTTGCTGCAGATCGTGTGTGGGTTCTACATTTGGATGAAGCGTATAACCCTTGTTTTGTTTTTCAGATTTTATGCGCGCAGCCGTTTGCTCATTGCGGGTGTAGAGAAATACTTTACGGTTGATGGCAAGTATGTTGGCAATTACAGTTCCGAAATTGCCCGCACCAATAACGCCAACCGGTTTTTCAGATGTACTGTTCAAGCTCGTAGCCCACCAGGCGGTTATGGTAATAGTACAACACGGTAAGATCTTTGGTAATGATATTACCCTTTTTGTTTTTTAGTAGCGGTCTTTTCAAATGGAAGATGCCCACGTTTTCGATGCCCAGTTTTATAACCTGATCTACTTTTCCTTTCAGGTGAGTGGCATGATGTACTTTGCCAGCATCTTTCAGTTCGTAGATTTTTTTTCGTACGCGTTTAAAGGTGTTGCGGTACTCGGCATAATCTAATTCCAGTTCTTCCTCTGGTAAACGCAATAAGCTGAATAAATCCAGTTTAGGATGTTTCTTTTGCCACATTTCGAACGCTACAAATGCGGCCAGGTGGCTGGCGAACACGCGGTTGATGCGGTGATACTCTGTAACAATACGCTGGCTGAGCATGCGGGTGTATTCATCCTCGCGCTGCTTATCATCTGTTATGCTGCCGTTCGAAATAAAATAACCACGGGTATCAATAACACGACCCTGCGGATCGAGGCTGTTTCCGTCATCATCCACAAAGTTGCCCATTACATCTAAACCCCGCCCGATTGAAACTGAAATGTTAGAACCTTTGGTAAAGAATTTGAACATAAACCGGATCAGCTCCATGCTGCCATACTTATCCTGTTCGGGAAAATATTTATCCTGCCCCTTCACTTGTAGATAGTCTTCAATCAGATCGGGTGCTTCCAACACAAAGTTGTAGTTAAGGGTTACCGGTACTACAAAAATTTTACGTACCTCGCCTTCAGGCGTTTGCTGGTAGAGGTTGCGTTGGGCTTCTATAGCTGTGCTGAGCAAGCCAAGTTTTAATTGTTTTTCAATTAAACCCGAACGCGAACGGGTTCCACCCGGAAAAAACAAACTATGGGCGCCTTTTTGAATGGCCAGATTGGAATACATCTTTAAAGTTTCCAGGTAGGGCAGGTTCTTTTTTCTGCGATCTACTTTATAAGCGCCAAGGCTATTCATAAAGTAGGCGAAAATTTTTATGTTGAACAGGTTTAGTCCAGCTCCATAAATAAAGGCTGGCAGCCCAACCGAATGGATAACCCAACCAATTAATATTGAATCGAGGTTGCTGAAATGAGTGGGAACCATTACTACCGTTCCTTTTTTAGCAAGAGCCCGCAACATCTTTACCTTGCCAACTACATGAATCTTATCGCGCAGCGTATATTGATTTCGGAAAAAGGCCCCGAATTTTTTTACCCGCGCGCCATTTAACAAGCGTTGAAACCAGAACTTCACTACTTCGCGCGTAAAGCGATACGAATTTGGTTTAAAATTGCCGGCTATTTCGTTGGCATAGCGACTTACAATTTTTTCGAGCAGCGCATCTTCAATAGCACCTGTGGTTTCCGGGTCTTTGGCACTTAGGCCAACCAACTCGTTTTTGATGTTCGACCAAAAGCGGCTATCATCTTTAGGGTCTACCCGCCAGCGATTTCGTTTGATACGGTTTTGTTCGCGATAAGCAGTAGCTTCCAGTTCGTCAATCAATTGTTTGCGCGTAGGGCGAAGCATTTTAATACGTTCTATCGCCTGACGCGTTACCAACTCTACAAACTCTTTTCGGTTTTTGCTTAGCTGATACACCGGCCAATCGGGTATGCCATGCAGAATAGGTTCGTATTTTCGATTTTTATTTTTCTTTTCTTCCAGTAATTCCATGCCGGTAAACTAATGCGGGGAGTCAAAGTTAATGGCTAACGGGTCAATACCAAATGGCTAAGCCAGCCGCTGCAGGGCCTGGCCTAACGAGGCGGCCATCTCGCGAAAGCGATTAGTGGCTGCGTTTAGAAAATCCGGGTTGAGAATTTCATCCAGGTCGGCTTCGCTGGTTAGGTCCCATTCAGGCACTTTAAAAGTTTGCTCAAATAATTCCCACTCCAGCTTAATCAGATAGCGGTTGTTCCATTGAAAGAGGGTGATTTTGATTTCATCCCTTTGAAGTTCTTTAATTACACGCATGGCCTGATAGATTCGGAGTTTGGTTAATTCCTGATTCGATAACGATGATGAAAGGGTATAAGGTGCCTTTATGTCAAATAGCTTTGCAGCAGATCTGTGGCGTAAAATAAAGAATATTTTAGTTGAGCTCTGGGTTATCAGAATATTTGCTGATTAGCAAATATTTGCATGGTTGCAGCGTTTGTAGAATTGAGTTTGGTTAGGCTAAGTATTTATTGTTACTTGTACCTGGGTACTTGTAACTTAGTGTGCAGAATGTTTGTTATGTAAATTGCGATAAAACAAGGCATCAACATGTTTAGCAGGGTGATCAGGATTTTAGGGTTGGGGTTATTTTTAGCAAGCTTACCGGTTTCAGTTTGGGCTACCCACATCCGCGCAGGTGAAATTACCTTGCGAAGGAAGGATTGTACTTCTCTAACCTATATCGTAACAATAAACATGTACACCGACACGGGTTCGCCAATCCGGTTTGGCGATGGGGAGTTACGATTTGGGGATGGCTCACCGGCTGTTATTACTCCTCAATTACCTAACACATTTCCACCTGGACTTAATTTACCAACAGAGGTTGGATTTGTAACGTATTCAATTGAACACACTTTTCCTGGGCCCGGACAATACATCATCAGTTACCTGGAAGCTAATCGAAATGAAGGTGTGCTGAATATTGCCAATTCCGTAAACACAACTTTCTATATAGAGACTGAAATTATTATCGATCCATTTCTGGGATGTAGTAATACACCGGTGTTGTTAGTACCGCCAATCGATAAGGCTTGTACCGGAGTAGCCTTCTTTCACAATCCCGGAGCATTTGATCCCGATGGCGATAGTTTATCGTATGAGTTCGTGGTTCCTAAAATGAACAAGAACTCGGATGTAATCGCTTACCTCGATCCAAATACCAAAACCTTTTACGATCGTATCGGATTGAATTATGGAACGGCTAATGAGGCGGGTAACGGTCAACCTATTTTTGAAATTGATCCGGTAACGGGAACCATTACGTGGGATGCTCCTGGCGCACCCGGTGAGTACAATATTGCCTTTAAAATTATTGAATGGCGCAAAATAGCAGGAACCTGGGTTCAGCAAGGCTATGTAATTCGCAATATGCAGATTATCGTGGAGGATTGTAATAACCAACGGCCAGAATTAGAAGTGCCACCCGATTTGTGTGTAGTGGCCGGTGAAACAATTGAGTTCGATGTTTTCGGTACTGATCCCGACTTTGATAGTGTAAAAATCGAAGCCTTCTCACAAATATTTTCTATTAATCCCTCGCCAGCCAGTTTTACCCCAACACCAATTCGATTCCAGTTTTTGGCCGCAGGTATTAAAGCTCGCCAAACATTAACATGGGAAACGGAGTGCAGCCATATTAAAGACCAGCCCTATCAGGTAACATTTAAGATTAC
>DPSB01000003.1 GCA_003537495.1 Cytophagales bacterium
CGGGCAACTTGTTGTTTTTTGCCAGCATTATCTTCTTTATACGGTACTACAGTCAAGATCGGAATGAATTAAAGGATCAAAAGTACTGAATTTAGATATGCGAGATACAGACATGCCACGCACAAGAATAAAACAGCAAGACTGAAATTTGGTTCGGATTACTTCGCGATAACCTTAAACTCAACCCTGCGATTGATTTCGCGGCCTCCGGACTCATCATCGTTAGATACGATGGGGCGTTCTTCACCATAACCAACGGATTTTATTCTGCGACCGGCAACCCCATTATTGGTAAGGTAAACTCTTACCGCATCGGCTCGCTGTTGCGAAAGTTTCTTATTGAAGGTATCGCTGCCCACATCATCAGTATGGCCGCCAATTTCTACTTGCATCGATTGGTTTTGCTTCATCATGGTTACCATCATGTTCAATTCTTCGAACGATGCTTCCTGTAAAGTAGCTTTACCAAAATCAAAGAACACGTGACGCAACGCTGAAATCTCGCCAATAGCTACTTTGCGCAGCAACACTCTGCGGTTAACGGTTTGTGGTTCTTCTGTTGCGCGACCCAGCATTACTTTTATGTTTTCAAAAATATAACCTTCCAATTCAATAGAAACGGTGTACTCTTTTGGCACGGTTGACATCACACCAAATTCAAACATACCTGTACCCAGACTGGCCGAACCAATAGCAGTATTATCAACACCGCGCATGCGGGCTTTGGCTTCAACGGGTTGTTTGGTTTCGGCATCTACAACTTCCAATATAAACTTGATAGGCTGCACCCCTTTCTTCTCGGGTAGCTTTGCTGTTTCAGGGGCTTTTTCTTTTTCTGAAATAAGATAAATATCGGAATAGCCCACCCCATCGTTGCGCACCGATGAATAATAAAACCGGTTTGGTGTGGCTGTGCCTACAATAAAAATATCATCATCGGGTGTGTTAATCGGGTAACCCAGATTTTCTGGTTCAGTCCATTCACGTTTCTCCAAATTCATTAGCGTGGCTTTGAAAATATCGTAGCCCCCCATACCCTTTCTACCTTTAGAACTAAAGTAAAGTGTTTTGCCATCGTAATCAATAAATGGCCCGTCATCATCAAACTCGGTATTGATACCTGGCCCAAGATTCCTGACTATAGTCCACAAACCTTTTTTGTCTTTGATGCAAGAATAAATATCAATGCCGCCTAACCCACCGGGTCTTTCGCTCGCAAAGAAAAGCATGGTTTCATCTTTATTGATTGTAATAGACGATTCCCGAAAGGATGAATTGATAGCGCCCGGCAAAGGAATAGGTTTAGTCCACGTGCCATCGGGCTGGCGGGTGCTGGTAAAAATATCGCCATCGCCAACACCATCACGATAGATGAACAACGTGTTGCCGTTTGGCGATAAAGCAATATTAGACTCGTTGTGTTTTGTGTTCACAATTGGACCGATATTGGTAGCTGGTTGCCAACTGCCTCCTTCGCGCTTGCTAACATAAATATCTTCAAAGGGCCGGTTGTCATCACTTACGTTTTCGTTCAGGTTACCTTCGCGCCTGCGCGAAGTAAAAATCATTTCGGTTTCATCTGCATTAACCACCGGGGCATAATCATCAAGTTCAGAATTAATTTGCGGCCCAATGTTGGTAATAGCAAAAGCTTTTGCGGCTGCTACAAACTCTTTTCCGTTGGCACATTCTTCAAGCCTGCGTGTTACTTCTTTTACCTCCACGCGATCCTTGCCTTTGTAAGTAGTGTTAAAACCAGCCTTTAGCTTATACTTATTATAAAACTCAATGGCTTTATCAAAGTTTAATCCGAATTGATAACTCAATCCAATCTGATACTCCAGATCGAACCGGAAGTTTGGACTTTGCCTGAATACCCGTAGCAAATAAATAGCGCCTTGCTCCTTTTGAATAGTGCGGATGTGCATAATACCGGCTTCGGTATTAGCTTTCAGATTGGTGGTATCGAAGTTGGCGGCAATTACCATCAACTCGCGGGCATCATCTACCGCGCGGGTGCTGGTCATAATCTCGGTGGCCATTTCGTAATATTGGCGCGCCTGTTCCTTATCCTGCTGCTGTGCGCGAACGCCAAAGCTGATTATCAGAACAAGAAAAAATAAAACCCTACGTAATTGCATGAACATTGGGTGTTGGATAGCGGCCACTTAACAAGATCAAAAATTTTTGCAAATTACCTAAAACCGTTCGCAACAAAAGTTACAATTAATGTTAATAAAGCACCCATAAATTACATTTTACTACTTTGCCAAACAATAGCAAGTAATATGGACATCCGCCAGGCCGAGTTTGTGGTTAGTAATACTGATGTGAGCAAGTGCCCACAAACCGATAAACCGGAGTTTGCCTTCATTGGCCGATCGAATGTGGGTAAGTCATCACTCATCAATATGCTTACCGCACGCAAAGATTTGGCCAAAACCTCGTCTACTCCAGGTAAAACACAAACCATCAACCATTTTTTCATCAACAAAGCGTGGTATCTGGTAGATCTGCCCGGCTATGGTTATGCCCAGGTAAGCAAAAACAGCCGCGAAGGCTGGAGCCACATGATCGATCAATATTTTAAGAATCGCGATAACCTGTACTGTACTTTTATTCTGATCGACTCGCGGTTAGAGCCACAGGCCAGCGATATAAGTTTTGTTAACCGGTTAGGAAAGATGGGCATTCCCATTGCGCTTGTGTTAACCAAAACCGATAAAATGAAACAAAGCGAACAAGCCAAAACCCGCAACCAGCTTGAACTTGAACTTTTAAAAACATGGGAAGAATTACCGCCAATTTTTGTTACCTCGGCCGAGAAAAAAACCGGGCGTAACCCCATGCTCAATTTTATTGAAACTGCCCTGAATGCTAAAAGGTAAAATCAGTTACTTTTGCGCCACTAAAAAATCTACACATGGAGTTAACTGAAATAGCATCGATAACCGGCAAAGGCGGATTGTTTAAAGTATTAAAACCGGGCAAGTCGGGTGTGTTGCTGGAATCTATGGATGCTGCTAAAACCCGTATTGTGGCCAGTGCTACGCAACGGCTTTCGTTACTAAGCGAAATCTCCATCTACACAACTACCAAAGAAGGCACCGCTCCTTTGGATGAAGTATTGAAAAAAATCAATCAGGAGTATAAAAATGATTTAGGTGTAGACGCCAATTCTGATGGCAGCGAGTTAAAAGCATTTTTAAAATCTGTGCTCCCCACTTTTGATGAAGACCGCGTGTATGTTTCGGATATTAAGAAATTGGTGAAGTGGTACGGCATTCTTTTAGAACAAGCACCCGAAGTGTTTACCGAACAAAAGAAAGAAGCTTGATTGCTTGAGTTAGCTTTCCTTTATAAAGCTTACCGCTTTCTGCACCATATTTTTCGAGCCAACATAAAAGGGGGTGCGCTGATGCAAATCTTTTGGTTTCAATTCCAGAATTCGCGTATGCCCATCGGTAGCCATGCCACCGGCTTGCTCTGCCAGAAAGGCAAGTGCATTGCACTCATACATCAGCCTTAGCTTACCATTTTTGTCTTTGGCCGTTGCCGGATAAATATAAATACCACCCTTTAACAAGTTGCGATGGAAGTCTGCCACCAGTGAGCCAATGTACCGGGCTGTATAATTTTGATTTTTGCAGTACTGTATGTAATCGTATACATGTTGTGCAAATGAATTGGCCGAGCCTTCATTTATAGAATATATTTTTCCGTCTTCAGGCATTTTCATGTTAGCATGCGATAACACATATTCACCTAAAGTACTTTCATACGTAAATCCATTTACACCATGGCCGGTTGTATAAACCAGCATGGTTGATGATCCATATAAGATGTAACCAGCCGCTACCTGCTCGGCCCCGGTTTGCAAAATATCTTGTTCCTGTATCGGTTTTCCGAT
>DPSB01000582.1:0-4507 GCA_003537495.1 Cytophagales bacterium
GCAGACCTTTGCCACGGCTTCCCTACCTCTGCTCTTCCCCGCTGCGGATACCACCGTTACGGCCCGTGTTTGCCCCTGAGGCCGCTGCAAATCCGGCCCCACCACCAGTTGCAGATTCTTGCCACAAAAACGCATAAGTCGAGCCATTACCTCCACTAGGGGCAGTTACTTCCGTAAGTATACCAGGGTCTTGCCCACTACAAATTGTTTGGGGGTTTCCTATTGATCCAGCGACCACATCCTGATCCACAGTAACTGTAATCACATTTGAATAGGCAATATTATCCGGATCTGTATTTGCATCAGGACCATCAGCAGAACAAACACCTGAATTAACCCTTCTTCTATAAAAGGTTGTTGTAGCAACACCAGCTGGTGGATTATAAGTATTAGATGTGGCACCACCAATTGTATTGAAAGGCCCGGCTGCACTTGTTGTTGATTCTTCCCATTGGAAATTATAAGTACCCGAATTACTTCCACCGGTTGGGGAGGCAACGTTTGTAAGATTTGCAGGATCACCAGGGGTTTCGCAAATGGTTTGATTTGAACCGATTGTTCCGCCCAATACTGGAGTATCAATTAGAAACTCAAATTCATTTGAGAATACATCCGCACATTGGCCCGACTGAATTCTTCTTCTGTAGAAAGTTCGTGCCGTTAACGCAGGTGGATCGTACGTTGCTGCATTATTCACGCCTGATGCAGCCACAAAACCTGCTCCACCTCCTGTTGGAGATTGCTGCCATTGGTAGGTAATCGTTCCTCCAGGACCTCCGCCCGTTCCGTTACCAGGGCTTGTAAATGGTGCAGGATCAGTGCCACTGCAAATTGTTCGAGGTGTTCCTCCTAATGGATGGGCTATTGAACCCGGTGTATTGGTATCATCTATTCGGATGGTAATCGCTGATGCATCACTTGTACAATTATTACTTCCTTGAGTTACCGTAACGTATCGAGTAAATGTTTGACTTCCTGTAACAGCTTTGGTTATTCTTGGTGCTGGTCCTTCTGTTACAGGGTTGAATGTATTGTCTGCGTTTGGTCCTTGCAAGACTTGTGTAAGTGCTGCATCTCTGTACCAGGTATAGGTAAGGGCTCCCGCACCAACTCCTGTTGCAGTGAGATTGAAACTTGCATCTGAAGCTGTTTCACAAAGCGTTAAATTGGTTGTTGCTGGTGGGTTTGGCGCGTCAATGATTCTGATTAATGCCGTCCGTTCAACAGGAGGATTATCTCCATTTATCAGATCGCCATTTACAGGGGTTAAATCAAAATCATTTGCATAGGGATTACAAAAATTCCAATATCTGACAGTTATCTCAAATTCGTCTCCAACTTGGGGAAAACCTGCAGTAAAACCACCTGGAGCCGTGATAACCAATGCGTCTCTACGTCTTGGATCGTTTAAAATAACAGGTGGCGGATTATAAAAACTAACTCCTCGTGGATCCTGATAATTGGATCCGGCCGCTGGTGGCATTAATACACCAGGACCTGTACCAACCCTTACGTTTGGAATTCTTGGAGCAGCATTAGGGGTATTATACACGATCTGTTGCCACCTTACCTGAAGATTTGGGTTATTAATTGGTGCGTTAGGAGGGTAATTGGCTGGATAGGCCGCATTGCAATTAAAAACACTTTGATCATCAAAAATTACATTAACATCATCCCCCCTACAAACCAAGTGAGTTGCATTGCCAGTAACCGGAGAAATTAACTGAACATTCCCACCATTAAATGCATCAGTTCGCCAGGTTGTCACTAATTGCGTTTGTCGCGTTACACCGCAAGCACCGGCACTGTTAACTGCAATGAACATTTGAACCTGATATTCGCAGTCACTATTAGCAGGATAGTTGTGAGGTCTTGTAATTGTATAGGTTGCAGAACCTGGGGTTAAGGTAACTTGTGTAAAACTGGCCGGACCATCTCCCCAAAAGAAACTCAAAACATAATTAGGACCTGCCGGAAGAGGAGTTGCAAAGGTGATTCTATATTCCATGTTAACCGAAACCGGTGTACAAAGACCATTAGGGGTTACAAGGCTACCACTTGAATTGACAGGTGGTAGCAAACCGCATTGCGCAAAAGTGTTTTTAGAGAAACCTATGAATCCAAGAAAAAAAACAAGGAGGGCTATTTTAAAAGAGAAGGGTAGTAAGCTTTTATTCATAGATATACCTTAATCAATCACTAGATACGAGTAAGCAATAAATTGTAACCTTTTAAACTACCCACACGTAGTTCCAAACCTACCCATAATTTCCCCAAAAACGAAATAAAATTGAATTTAACGGGTTTGTTACAGACCAGAATAACCTACCTTTGCGACCAAAATTTTCAGCCGGGTTCTTCATGTCGTCAGCAAAATACATTTTCGTTACCGGTGGGGTAACCTCATCGCTTGGTAAGGGTATTATCTCCGCTTCGCTAGGTAAACTCCTTCAGGCCAGAGGGTTTTCGGTAACCATTCAAAAATTTGATCCTTATATCAACATCGATCCGGGAACACTAAACCCATATGAACATGGCGAGTGTTATGTAACGGATGATGGCGCAGAGACCGACCTTGATCTTGGCCACTATGAACGCTTCCTGAATGTTCCTACCAGTCAGGCCAACAATGTTACTACCGGTCGCATTTATAATAACGTAATCACCAAAGAGCGCAGGGGCGAATATCTGGGAAAAACGGTACAAGTAGTTCCGCACATTACCGATGAAATCAAACGTAACATCTTTCAGCTTGGCGATAGCGGTAAGTATGACTTTATAATAACAGAGATTGGTGGATCGGTTGGCGATATCGAATCATTACCTTTTGTAGAGGCTGTAAGGCAAGTAAGATGGGATTTGGGATCTAATAATGCGTTGGTTATTCACCTTACCCTTATCCCCTACCTGAGTGCCGCCAAAGAACTAAAAACAAAACCAACGCAACACTCTGTTAAAGAGTTGCTTTCGTATGGAATTCAGCCTGACATTCTGGTTTGCCGAACTGAGCATCCGCTTTCGATGGAAATCCGGAAGAAGCTGGCTTTGTTCTGTAACGTAAATCTAAACTCAGTTATCGAAGCCATTGATGCTGATACCATTTATGATGTTCCGCTTTTGATGCGCAAAGAAAAGCTGGATGAGCGCGTGATGTCTAAGCTCAAGGTTACACCCAAACAAGAGCCTGATTTAGAGCAATGGAAAGTGTTTTTGGGCAAGCTTAAAAATCCGATCAACGAAGTTACTATCGGATTGGTGGGTAAATATGTTTCGTTACCCGATGCGTATAAATCAATAGCCGAAGCCTTTATCCATGCCGGAGCTCAGAACGATTGCAAAGTGCGGTTAAAATGGATTTCATCGGAAGACATTAATAAAGAAACCGTTGCTAATATTTTAGGAAGTTTGGACGGTGTGCTGGTAGCACCTGGGTTTGGCGAACGTGGACTCGAAGGAAAAATTGAAGCTATCCGTTACGTGCGCGAAAATAAGATTCCGTTTCTTGGTATCTGTTTGGGTATGCAGTGTGCTGTGGTAGAATTTGCCCGGCATGTCTTGCATCTGGAGGCGAGTTCAACAGAGCTCAACCCCAAAACCAAGCATCCGGTTATTGATATGATGGAGGAGCAAAAGAAAATCACCAACAAAGGTGGTACTATGCGCCTGGGTGCTTACACCTGTAAAATCAAGAAAGGCACCCGTGCTTTCCAGATTTATGGCGATACTTCTATTCAAGAACGGCACCGTCATCGCTACGAGTTCAACAACAAATACTTAGAACAAATTGAAGAGGCCGGATTAAAGGCTGCCGGGGTTAACCCCGATACCGGACTGGTGGAAATTGTAGAATTAAAAGATCATCCCTGGTTTGTGGGCGTTCAATATCATCCTGAACTGAAAAGTACAGTTTTAAACCCACATCCGTTGTTCGTAAAATTTATTGAGGCCGCTCTCAGTAATAGAAACAGTTAAAAAGATACTTATTAGGTTAAAGATTATTAGGAATGGATAGGAACTCAGCTATTGGATTGACACTTATTGCCGTACTGTTACTGGTATATTTCAACTTCCTTGCACCGCAGCCACAAAAACCCGAAGCAACTGCTCCGGCTCAGATTACCGACA
The DNA here is from genome assembly GCA_003537495.1 of Cytophagales bacterium. Lineage (GTDB taxonomy): Bacteria > Bacteroidota > Bacteroidia > Cytophagales > Cyclobacteriaceae > ELB16-189. Next base: position 4,126 of record DPSB01000582.1, read on the forward strand.
CACTACCTAAAGACAGTGCAAAGGTTGTTACCGAAACCCGATTAGATAGTGCTGCGCTAACGCAATACGGATCGCTGGCTTCATTCATGAATGGAACCGAATCGGAAACCAGTATTGAGAATGCTGACCTTCGATTGAAAATTTCCAACAAGGGAAGAATTAACCTGGTAGAATTAAAGAACTTTAAAACCTACTGGCAAAAGCCGCTTTACCTGGCACAGAAAAACGATAACACCTTCTCCTTGCTTTCGGCTTATCAGGGAAAGGAGATTGATCTCTATAACCTTTACTACACTCCATCTACAGCAACCAAAGGTGACACTACTCAACTCACTTTTACAGCTGCACTTGGCCCAGATGCCTTCATCAAACATATTTATTC
>DPSB01000582.1:4833-5092 GCA_003537495.1 Cytophagales bacterium
GTTAACCGGTAAAGAACTTACCTACAAATGGAACGATAAAATTCCGGTACAAGAAAAAGCAATTGCTGATAGCCGGGCTAAAACCACCATGAACTGGTATTTTGCCAATGGCGATTTCGATTACATCTCGCAAGCTTCTACCGATCTGGAAACAGAAAATTTAACCAGCCCGGTTAAGTGGATTTCTATCCGGCAAAAGTTCTTCATCTCTGCCATCATCGCACAGTAATCTTTTTCAACTGCGGAAGTTAAAACGTTT
>DPSB01000581.1 GCA_003537495.1 Cytophagales bacterium
AATCGTAAACCCAGCTACGCTACCCACCAGAATTTCGCGTGGAGTATGTGCATTCAGATAAAGCCGGGCGGCCATAATAAAGCCAGCGATAACAATTGCACCAGCCGATGGCCACAACAAATCCGGTTGCTCCAAAGCTTTATTTAATGGAAGCAAAATACCTATACCCCCCCACGCAGCTAAGGCGTGCACGCTTAACTTCAGAAAAAAATTGAGTACTAAAGCTGCCACCACCAATAAGGCCACAATTAAGCGTAAATAACTAAAGTTGGCTGAAAACCGGAGTTTGACAAAGAACAGGTATGCAGTAACAATGTAAATGAGGGCGATTGCAACAAACGGAACTATGCGCTCTGTTCGATTTTCCAAGGTATAAGAACGTATAGTACCAAACATGCGAAACATGATCAGGTTTACCACTGGCAACAGAAACGTGAAGCAAAAAATGAAGGCCGTCATAACCCGCAGGTTTTGTGGTGCTATCATCAACAATGCAGGAAAGAATGTACCCAGTAACACAACCAAATACGTGGTTAGCAACAATGGGTGAAAAATTACAGATACGAAAGTGGCTGCTGTTCTCACATTTCTTTTCTTAAACGAGCCACGGGAATATTCAATTGTTCGCGATACTTAGCCACGGTGCGCCTGGCAATGTTATACCCTTTTTGATTCAATAGGTCTTCTAACTTATCGTCAGAGTAAGGTTTGTTTTTATCTTCGGCTTCAATCAGGTCTTTAATAATTTGTTTCACTTCTCTACTGCTCACCTCCTCGCCCGAATCGGTGCTGATACCTTCCGAGAAAAAGTATTTTAGCGGGAACACACCAAAATCGGTTTGAATGGTTTTGCTGCTGGCCACACGACTAACGGTGGAAATATCCATGTTAATCATCTGTGCGATGTCTTTTAAAATCATAGGGCGAAGCTTGGTTTCATCACCCTCCAGAAAATAATCGTACTGAAATTCCAGAATGGCGCGCATGGTGCGCAGCAGCGTATGTTGCCGTTGTTTGATGGCATCAATAAACCATTTGGCTGCGTCTAACTTTTGCTTCACAAACGATACCGCCTCTTTCAGTTTCTTATCTTTCTTATCACTCTTATCGTATGCATTAAACATTTCAGAATAAGAGCGACTAATGCGAAGCTCGGGTGCATTGCGCGAATTCAGTGCTAACTCCAGTTTACCATTATTGTTGGTCAGAATAAAATCCGGAATTACATATTGGTTCTTTACGCCACTGGTATTGAGTTCACCTCCGGGTTTGGGATTAAGCCTTACAATTAACTCGATGGCATCTTTAATATAATCCTCATCATCCAGATCAAGCTTCTTCAGAATTTTAGGATAATGTTTTTTGGTAAACTCCTCGTAGCATTCAGAAATAATACGCTTGCCTACAATTACATCCACATCTTGTCCATCGTCCATCCTATCCAATTGCAACAACAAGCATTCTTGCAGGTTGCGGGCGGCAATACCAGCCGGATCGAACGCCTGAATCATTTTTAAAACTTCTTCAACTTCATTCAAACTGGTTTCAATACTTTGCGAAAACGCGAGGTCATTCACAATAGATTCCAATTCCCTGCGGATGTAGCCATCGCCTTCAATACTGCCCACCAATTGTTTGCCGATTAACGTCTGGCGTTCGTTCAACCCCAAGAAACCAAGTTGGGTAAGTAAGGTTTCGTGTAGCGATGTACCCATGGGTATAGGCATCTCGCGGTCGTCTTCATCATCGCCATCGCCATCCGACTGCGTTTTGTAGCTGTTATAATCGTCATCGCGCAGGTAGTCTTTTATGTCAACCTCATCGCTAGTATCGCTACTGGTTTCAGTTTCAGTCTCTGACTGTTCCGAATCGGCCTGTTCCTCAGTTTGCTCAGTCTGTTCCGCTTCTTCCTGTTGCTCATCCGAACCTTCCTCCAGAACCGGGTTCAACTCCAACTCCTCCTCTATCCGACTTTCCAACTCGGCCGTAGGCACCTGCAATAGTTTTATAAACTGTATCTGCTGGGGCGACAGTTTCTGTTGCAGGCTCTGATTTAAACTAAGTTTTTGCATGTAGTAATTCGGTCAAATTTACCAATTCAAACCGCATGCAAAAAGTATCGGGCTCAAACAAATAGGGTTATAATCACCACACGATTTAGATTTTGATTAAAAATTCAAAATGTCGTTTTTTGCGAACCCAAATTGAGGGTATTCCAATACATGAAACGCACGAAGATCAACACATTATTAGCCACGCAACCGGCTGGCCAACAGGTAAAAGCAGAAGGTTGGGTACGCACTTTCCGCAACAGCCAGTTTATTTCGATTAACGATGGATCTACCATTCAAAACCTGCAAGCGGTTGTTGAACTTAATTCGTTGGATGAAGCAACCTTGAAACGCATTACCACTGGTGCATGCATTTCGGTTGTGGGCGAACTGATTGCCTCTTTGGGTAAAGGCCAGGCTGTGGAAGTGAAAGTGAAAGAACTTACTATTCTGGGCGATTGCGATCCGGAAGTTTATCCCTTGCAATTGAAGAATCGCCCAAGCTTAGAATACCTGCGTGAGATTGCACACCTGCGCTCGCGTACCAATACATTTGGCGCAGTAATGCGCGTGCGGCATGCCATGGCTTACGCGATACATAAGTTTTTTAACGATCGCGGATTCTTTTATATACACACGCCAATTGTTACCGGTTCTGATGCAGAAGGTGCCGGAGCTATGTTTCGCGTCACTACATTAGATGCAAACAATCCGCCACGGGATGAGCAAGGCCACATCAACCACAAAGAAGATTTTTTTGGGAAAGAAACCAACCTTACGGTATCGGGACAGTTAGAAGGAGAAACCTATGCACTTGCATTAAGTGAAATCTATACGTTCGGGCCAACCTTTCGTGCTGAAAATTCAAACACTACGCGGCACTTAGCCGAGTTCTGGATGATAGAACCCGAAATGGCTTTCTACGATATTCAAGACAACATGCAATTGGCTACAGACTTATTGCAATATCTGGTAAAGTATGCGTTGGACAACTGTAAAGATGACCTTGAGTTTTTGCACAAGCGTGCACAAGACGAAGAGAACACCAAGCCGCAAGACCAACGCAGTGAGTTAGGTTTATTGGAACGCCTGCGCTTCGTTACTGAAAACGAATTCCAGAAACTAAGTTATACAGAGGCAATTGAAATCCTGAAAAACTCCAATCCTAACAAGAAGAAAAAATTTCAGTATCTGATTGATCAGTGGGGTGTTGATTTGCAATCGGAACATGAACGTTACTTAGTAGAAAAACACTTTAAGAAACCGGTTATCCTGTACAACTATCCTAAAGACATAAAAGCATTTTACATGCGCCAAAATGAGGACAACAAAACCGTAGCGGCTATGGATGTGTTGTTTCCGGGTATTGGTGAAATTATTGGTGGCTCGCAACGCGAAGAACGCTACGATCGTTTATTAAAACGCGTTCAGGAAATGAACTTGCCCGAAAAAGATTTGTGGTGGTATTTAGATCTGCGGAAGTTTGGATCAGCACCACATAGTGGTTTTGGTTTAGGCTTTGAACGTTTAATCTTGTTTGTAACGGGTATGACCAACATCCGCGATGTTATCCCTTATCCGCGTTATCCGGGTAATGCTGAGTTTTAAACAACGATTGCGTTTTTGAAAGGCGTGCCCAGAACCTGTATACTACTTCCGCTTAACGGCAAGCAATGGAATTGTTCCCTGATAAGCCAGTTTGCGCGTAACACTTTTACCAAAGATTTTTTCTTCGAGGCTGAGTTTATGGGTAAACGTAGTTAGCACATCGGCATTTGCTTTTTGAATGTAATTGCCAATGGCTTTTGTAATATCATCTTCCAGAATCAACTCGAACTTCACCTTATCGTAAGCATACTTCTGCACAATTTCATCTACGGCTAATCCAGCCGCTTCAATCTTTTTATCGATGGCCGGTGAAACGTGAATCATGTGTACAAACGAACCAAAGATTTTGGCAAACTCCACAATAATATCAAGCTCTTTCTTGATGTTCTTCATGTCGGTAGCGTATACAATATTCTTCATATTGCTGTACTTCGCATAAGTTGGTATTGCCAGCACCGGCACGGGGCATTCATCAATAACTGAAACTGTAGTGCCACCCAGACGTCCCATTTTTTTTAAGGCCGATGAGCCTTGCAAACCCATTACCACCATGTTGGTAGGATTATTCGTTACGTACTTACGCACCATTTCTGATACCGTGCGGGCTTTAATAGGTTTGAAGGTAAGCGTGTAATTACCTTTTACCTGCGCACGTAGCTCAGCCACCAGACTATCCCCTTCTTCTTGCGCAATTTGCGTAATGGTTTTTTCCAATTGTCTGGTTTTAAGATTTGCCTTAGGTATACCATCCACCCGCACAATGTTGAGTATGGTAAAATTAGCACCTAGCGGGGCCGCCATTTTAAGCGCATACAACATAGCCACTTTAGATAGTGGTGAGAAATCGGTAAGCAGAACAAGGTTAGGAGCTTTCATTTTATACAGGATAAATTCAAGGTTATCAAAAATAACGCGTTTGGTGTTATAACCCTAAAAAAACTCCTGCCAGAGGTAATTTTGTTGTAGAAATGGAAGTTACTTTGCATTTTCTTAAACATGATATAAAAATGCGCCTGCTCTTTATTG
>DPSB01000642.1:0-1602 GCA_003537495.1 Cytophagales bacterium
AAGGCAATCTTCTTGCTATCGGGCGAATATGAAATGCTGCTTGCAAGAAGGGGCTCAGGTAAGTTTTTGATAGCGAGTTCTTCGCTGTCGCTTAAGCGTTTCACCTTTAAACCAATGGTGTAGCTGCTGCGGCTAGGGCCAAAGTTTTGTGGATTGATCCGCAAACCGCCAATCCGTAATTCGGGTCTCGATAATTGTTCTATAGTTGGAAAGTCAGAGCGATCCAACAACAGCATCATTTGCTTATCGGGCGAGAATGAAACAAATGGCGTAAGCGGAGCTTCCAGTAGTTTGGCAATTTCATCTGGTGGGCGCTGATAGCCGAGGTTTTCCTGGGCAAATGCGCCATACGCGGTTAAAATCAAGAGATAAAGTATCTTTTTCATAGTTGAACTATATTTATTGTACAGTGCTAAAATACGCTAAGCTTTAATTCAAAGATTATATTTTCCGTTAAGGCACTAATTTTAGATTTAACTGGCCGGATAAGCGAAAAAACTTGGTAATTTTCGGAGTAAAACGCATTGATTTGTTAACCTATGACTGATTTATTGATACTTACCCACTCCACCTTACGCTATTTTATACTGGTGTTTCTGCTGATATTGTTGTTCCGCTCCTTTCAGGGCTGGCAAAAGAAAAGTGAGTTTACCAGTACTGATAATAAGGTGAGTCTTTGGTTATTTATTCTCACACATTCGCAATTGCTGATTGGCTTGATACTTTACTTCATCAGTCCACTTGTAATTTTTGATGGTGCCTCCATGAAAAATTCAGTGGCGCGTTATTGGCTGGTAGAGCACATCAGCATGATGCTGATTGCCGTAGTATTGATTACGTTGGCCCGCACTACGTCCAAAAAGATGACCGATGCAGTGGCTAAGCATAAGCGACTATTCATCTTTAATCTTATTGCGCTTATTTTAATTCTGGTTGCTATTGCACAGATGGCTCGCGTTGATGCTAGTCGTCATTTCTTTAGCTTACCAACATTCTAAATAAAATTTATAATGAAATACACATTTGTCCTTATTGTCTGGTTGGCTTCCTTTTCAGTATGGGCTCAAGAGATTAGTCCGCGGTATGAGTTGGTAAAGATGAATGATAACATCAATACACTTTATCATCAGGTATCGCCAGTTATTTCAATTGATGGAACCAAGCTGTATTATTTTGTGAGTAATCACCCACAAAACACTTATGGCAAAGAAAATAGTCAGGACATCTGGGTTTCAACATTAGATGAAAAAGGTGTATGGTCGGAGGGGAAACGCTTGGGCCCACCGCTTAATCAAAACCGCTACAACCAGGTTTTTAATGTTTTGCAAGATGGTTCGCTATTTGTGCGTGGTGGTCGGGCAAAAAACTCAAAAGGCTTTTCGCTAGTAAATACGGGTGGCGGATGGACTGAATTATCAGTTCCGGGTTTTGAAGCAATGGATAAAGGAGTTTTTAATGGTGGTACTATTTCAGCTGATGGTCAGCACCTGATCATTTATATGAGCGAAAAACAAGGCGATAAGTTTAGCGACTTGTATGTTTCCAATCAGGCCAATGGGCAATGGAGTACGCCTGTGAAATTAAAAATCAGTTCGCCTGCCG
>DPSB01000642.1:1870-2558 GCA_003537495.1 Cytophagales bacterium
AAAAAATAAAACCCCCCCCCCCCTGCCGATGAGTACAGCCCGTTTCTGGCACCCGATCAAAAAACGCTATACTTTTCAAGCGATCGGTTTTCAAAAGATAAAGTGGGCGGAACTGATATTTACAAAACCACTCGCTTAGACGATAGCTGGCAGAACTGGAGCGAACCTGTAAACCTGGGCAAGCATGTAAATACACCGGTTGCCGATGCTTATTTTTCGATTGATACCCACGGAAATATTTTTACTGCCCGCACGGGTGCGCGTGTGGATGGTGGTAATTTCGATTTGTTTATTCTAAGACCGCGCAATTTCAAAATTGTGCTTACCGGTACCACCTATAATCAGAAGACAAACCTTACGGTACAATCGTTGGTAGATGTTAAGATGAAAGAGCAACAACCGGTTCACTTACGCACCACGCCTGCCGGAGTTTTTGAAACCCGTGTTCCGGAAATTGATACCTATACATTAGATGTAGCGGCAACTGGTTTTATGCCATTCACACAATCATATAAAGTTCCGCGCATCAACAGCGACACCNCGATTCATGTGGACGTGTACCTCGCACCATTAACTAAGCAACTGGTATTGGCTGGCGATCTGATTGACACGAAGACCGATCAGAAGATAAATGTTGGTAAAGTGGATAGTGGGTATAAACCAGATCGCACTGTTAAGTACACGTTAC
>DPSB01000545.1 GCA_003537495.1 Cytophagales bacterium
ATAAAAGTGTCTTTAAAATCGGCCCAGCGGGGTTCTTTTTTATGATCCACTTTCCATTTTTCTATGGCATCCACACCAGTTATAAATGCTTGTTGAATTACTTCGCGTGCGGTTTCCTTTTTAGGAGTATCGACTATATCAAAGAAACTCAAATCAGGTTTTTCTTTAATAAGTTTGATGGTAGTATAAGTAGTGGGGTAATCCAATGTTACTTTGGAGTTTTTGATTTCATCCCATACCAATGGAAAGAGCGCATCCCACCAGGCTTCATAGTACGATGCACCTTCGGAATTTACATCGTTTTCGTAATCCCACGATTTAAGAATAGTGTACGCACTTTTTTGTGCTTGCGTAAATTGTGTGGTGTCTAAGTAATTCAAAAAGGTGGGTAAACTTTCTTCGGCTTTCAGATTATAGTTATCAAATTGTAGTTCCATCATATCCCTTGGGGTGATGTCACTCATCTCACTTAACAGCTTGTTAATTCTTCTATTGCGATAAGCTTCATAGCTGGTAGCATTAATATAATACGGATACGTATTATCAACAGGATATTGATTGGCAGAACTTACAAAACCCCGCGCAGGATTTTTATACATCACGTTCTGCTCGTTAGGGATAAACGCCTGCCACTCAGTTCGTGTAAGCGTTCCGTCCAATATATATTTACCTTCTTCTTTTCGCCTTACCGGAAACCTGCCTTGAATGCGCATGGCAATATCTCCGCTTACACTGGCAAACACAAAGTTTTGCGCAGGCGAGGCATAATGGTTTAACGCATCCATATACTCCGCGTGGTTCTTTGCCCGATTTAGTTTAAAAAAGGTAATAATTTCTTCGGATGGATCGTGGGCAATCCACCGCAAGGCAAAATGTTTCATCTCATTGTCGCCTTTAAAACGCTCATCATATAAAACCGGACCGTGATGAGTAAAAGTGATGGTATCGTAAAAATCAGGTTTACCTTTTACTTTAAACGTTTCAACAACTTGTCGGGCGGGCTTCCACACATCATCGCTCTTATACTCGCGCTTCGACTTATCCTTAAATTCAATTTTATACCAATCGATCAAATCGCGCTGCGCATTGGTTACGCCCCAAGCAATAGAATCGTTAAAGCCACTGATAACCGCAGGCGAACCCGGCAACGATGCGCCCATTACATTTACACCAGGTGCCTGTAAATGAATAACATACCAGATGGATGGAAGCGAAAGACTGAGGTGTGGATCGTTACTTAAAATGGGTGCGCCATGATGTGTTTTAGTTCCGCTGACAGCCCAGTTGTTACTGCCCACATCGGGTGGTGATTTTTCCAAAGGCTTTACATCAACCAACTCATCGGGCAAAGCCAGTGGTAAACTGTCGATGGTAACAGGTGTGAAACTCCAGTTACCCGTGTTATCTACAATCGGGTCGCCCGCGTTTTCATTATCGGGCCAAACCAGGTCTATAAGTGCCTTATCAAAAAGTTTTAAGGCGTTGGTCATCTCCAGATCTTTATCGCCACTATTCAGCGTAAGCGCCATGTTTTTAAGTAGCAAGCCGCATTTCAGATTGGTCCATTCTTCGGGTTCATAACCTAATAATTTATACTCAAGGGGTAAGTCTTTGTAGTCGAGCGATTGAATATATTGGTTGATTCCCTGCGTATAGCTGCTAACCATACTAGCCGCAATCGGGTCGGCCTCCATAGCCTGTAAAGCATTTTCGGCCGCGTAAACCATACCGCGCCTGCGTTGGGTTCGGTCATAGTCCAACGCGGCATCGCCAATTATTTCTGAGATTCTTCCGGCCGCGGCATGCGTTTGAAACTCCATCTGCCACAGGCGGTTACGGGCTGTGATATATCCTTGCGCCAGGTATAAGTCGTCATCGTTTTGCGCAAAGATGTGGGGGATGAGCAGACTATCGTACCGGATAATCACTTCTGCTTTCAGTCCGTTAAGGTTCAGGGTTTCGTCTGGAATTTTTTTGGTTTCAGCATTCTGCCAGAATCCCCCGAAAGGGTCTAAGAATTTACCAAGGGGTGGAATAGGTGATCCAAAATTCCAACTCCGGTTTAAGACGTAAACAAGACTTAGGGTGATAATGAAGGCGACTCCGACTTTCAGGTACTTCATGGTAATAGTGTTGGGGCGGTTGACTGAGTTGCTAAATCTTACTGCTATCGTGTGGGATAATTTTCCTAATTTTAGGCTTTTATTGAGAATTTTCGCAGCAAATGGCGGTAAAAGAAGTGCTTGGCAAGTACAGCAAGGAGCAGATTAAGAAGGCGGCCCAGATAAAGGCCCTTTTTTTTGATGTGGATGGCGTGCTTACCGATGGGGGAATCATCTACGATGATACCGGTCGCGAAACCAAACGTTTCAACGTAAAGGATGGCTATATTATCAGTCACCTGAAGCGGGCCGGAATCTTGGTTGGGATTATTACCGGACGAGATTCAAAAATTGTAGGCAACCGTGCAGCTGAGTTGAAGTTGGATTTTTGCCATCAGGGTATAATGGATAAATACAGTGTGTTTGAAAAACTGATGGAGTTCCACAAACTAAAGCGCAAGCAAGTGGCTTATATTGGCGATGACATCAACGATTTGAAAGTATTGCAGAACTGTGGACTTTCTGCGTGCCCGGCCGATGCTTTGAGTTATGTTAAAAGCAGAGTTGACTTGATTACGGATGCCCGTGGGGGCGAAGGCGTTGCCCGCGAAGTAAGTGATTTGATTCTGGCTGCGCAGGGTTGGTTGGATAAGGTTTTGAGGTAGATGAGATGGTGAACTTGGATAACAACCATTTTAAAAGTTGTAAGGGGATAAATTTGACTAGATTATAATTTTGTATTGTGAGTGATATAAAGTTTGCAGTTGTTGGGTTTGGCCATATTGGAAGAAGACACGCAACTATTATCAACGATTTTAAAGGTGCCCGGTTAGTGGCAATAGTTGATTCAGATTCAACAGTAAAGTCACATGCACTTTACCCCAAAGAAATTCCTTTCTTCAATTCAATTCAGGATCTTTTGAGGTCAGGTATCCCTGTGGAGGTTGTTTGCGTTTGTACACCAAATGGATTTCATGTAGAGCATGCGCTTCAGGCTTTGGAAAACAAGTGCCATGTGGTAATTGAAAAACCGATGGGATTAACCCGGCAATCTTGCGAGCAAGTGGTTGAAAAATCATTGCAGGTTGCCAGGCATGTATTTGTAGTAAAACAAAATCGGTATAGCCCGCCCAGTAAATGGCTAAAACAAATTGTTGCTGACGGAACCCTTGGGGACATTTTGATGGTGCAAGTGAATTGTTATTGGAATCGCGATGACCGCTATTATAAAAAGGGAGGCTGGAAAGGAACACTGGCTTTAGATGGTGGTACCCTGTTCACACAATTCAGTCATTTTATCGATATCATGTTTTGGGTGTTTGGTGATGTAAAAAACATTCATGCAGCGCTTAAAGATTTTAACCATCAAACCACAACTGAGTTTGAAGATTCGGGGATTGTAAATTTTGAATTTGTTAAAGGAGGTCTTGGCTGTATCAATTTTTCAACATCAGTTTGGGATACCAACATGGAGAGCTCCATTGCCGTGGTCGGAACAAAGGGTTCGGTAAAAATAGGAGGACAGTACATGAATGAAATAGAGTACTGTCATGTGAAAGATTATCAAATGCCTACTTTACCAGAAACAAACCCTCCAAATGATTATGGACCTTTCAAAGGCAGCGCAGCAAATCATCATTATGTATTCGAGAACGTAGTGAATACACTAAAGGGAATTGATACCATTACTGCTAACGCACTTGAAGGGATGAAAGTGGTTGATATCATTGAACGGATTTATCAATTCAGAAAATAATGGATATACCATATTACGCACATCCTAGTTCTATTGTTGATGATGGCTGTACCATTGGTAAGGGTACAAAAATCTGGCACTTCACTCACATCATGCCTAAATGTACTATCGGAGAGAATTGCAACTTTGGTCAGAACGTGGTAGTGTCTCCTGATGTGTGGTTAGGAAATAATGTAAAAGTTCAGAACAACGTTTCTATTTACACAGGAGTGATTTGTGAAGACGATGTCTTTCTTGGGCCTTCGATGGTATTTACGAATGTTATTAATCCGCGGAGTGCTGTCAATCGTAAGTCAGAGTACAAAAAAACCTATGTAAGAAAAGGCGCAACAATTGGAGCAAATGCAACCATTATCTGTGGCATAGAAATAGGAATGTTTGCATTTATTGCCGCTGGTGCTGTGGTTACAAAGGATGTTCCCGCGTATGCTTTGGTAATTGGAAACCCAGCTCGGCAAACGGGATGGATGAGTGAATTTGGGCAGAAACTGAAATTTGATGCGGATGGTTTTGCCACCTGCCCGGAAAGTAAAGAACGATATCAAATACAAGCAGGGTTGGTTAGCAAAGTAGGTCATGGATAAAATTCAAATGGTTGATTTGCTGGGGCAGTACCGGCATATTGAAAGTGAAGTAAACGAGGCCATGCGGCAGGTAATTGAAAGTTCGGCTTTCATTAATGGGCCTGCTGTAAAATCATTCGAGCATCAACTAGGTGTTTATCTTGGTGTCAGGCATGTAATTGGTTGTGCCAATGGAACAGATGCCATTCAGATTGCCCTTATGGCTTTGAATCTTCCAGTAGATGCGGAAGTGATTGTTCCGGCATTTAACTACGTGGCTGCAGCTGAGGTAGTGGCATTACTTAAATACAAAATTGTTTTTTGTGATGTGGATGATCGATTTTTTACACTCGATGTGGAAGATGTAAAGCGCAAGATTACACCCAAAACGAAAGTAATCATTGCGGTGCATCTATTTGGTCAAGCTTCGCCCATGGAAGAGATCATGGCTCTTGCTGAAAAACACCACTTGTTTGTTATTGAAGATAATGCGCAGTCCATTGGTGCCGATTATATTTTTAAAGATGGATCGCGAAAAAAACTTGGAACTATTGGGCATATCGGAACAACCTCCTTCTTTCCCAGCAAGAATCTGGGCTGCTATGGCGATGGTGGAGCTATTACCACCAACGATGAACATCTGGCAAGGATCATGAGAAGCATAGCCACCCATGGCCAATCGAAAAAATATTTTTATGAGCGGGTAGGCGTTAACTCCAGATTGGACACCCTACAAGCGGCCATACTAAATATTAAGCTGAAGTATCTGGATCAGTACATTACCAGCCGGCAGCAAGCGGCAGAATTTTACGATAAGCAATTGGGTTCAGTTGAGTGGCTCTATATTCCAGAGCGAGTACCGTATAGCACACATGTGTTTCATCAGTATACGATCTTAATAAAAAATAAAAGCCGGGATGAAATCAGTAAACTGTTAGCCGAGAGGGGGATACCGAGTATGATCTATTATCCTATTTCGCTACATCAAACCAATGCCTATGAGGGTGCAGCAGGTACCTTTGCAACTTCTGAATCACTAACTTTACAGGTGCTTTCATTACCAATGCATACTGAGTTAAAATCAGAACATTTACAACGTATTTGCGATTCGATAATAGTACTTTGATTCTTTCGATTTTGTATTATGGAAGATAAATCAAAGTGGTTTGTTTTTTACACAAAAAGTCGTCAAGAGAAAAAAGTGCGTCAATTAGTAGAGCGTAAGGGATATGAAGTTTACCTGCCAACGCAAAAGGTTATAAAACAATGGAGCGATAGAAAGAAAAAAGTAGAAGTTCCGCTTTTCAATTCCTATTTATTCATCTTTACAACTGAAAGCCTCATTCAAGAAATTTTACAAACACCAGGTGTCGCTTGGGTTATCCGAAATAACGGCAGGCCGGCTATACTACACGACAGAGAATACAAAGCTATTCAGCGCTTTTTAGAAACGGGATTAACCATTGAGGTTTTATCAGCAGTATCAGTAGAGGAAGGAAATAGGGTAGAGGTTGCTGATGGTCCGCTGAGGGGTGCTATTGGCTATGTGGCGGCCAAAAACCCTGGTAAATTCATGGTGCTACTGGAAGGTATTGGGCAATCTATTCACGTAGAAATCGAACCTGGGTTGCTAAGAAGTGTGGAATGATGAGTAAATATTTTACTCGTAATAGACTTATTACTATATTTACCTTCAATGCTGGATGCACTCATTACCTCTAAAACAAGGCTTAAAATGCTGCTCAAGTTTTTCTTGAACAGTCATTCCAGGGCCTATTTACGTGAGATGGCTAAGGAGTTTGGTGAATCCACAAACTCTATAAGGCATGAGCTTAACAACTTATCACAGGCTGGGTACCTAATCGCAAAAGAAGAAGGTCGATCGGTATTTTATCATGCTAATACCAAACACCCGTTGTTTCCGGAAATTAAAAACCTGGTACATAAGTACCTTGGTATTGATAAAATATTGGATAACATTATTCATAAAGTTTTATTAAGATTAGGGACACTGCATTTAGCTTTTATAACTGGCGACTATGCAAAAGGTAGAGATACTGGTATTATAGACTTGGTTTTGGTTGGCGACATGGATCAGGTTTACCTGCAAGAGTGTGTAAGGAAAGCAGAAAAACTTATTAACCGGAAGGTTCGCACGTTGGTGCTTACCGAACCAGAATTTGAGGCGAATAGAAAAAACTTAAACCCTGACCAAGCCTTGTTGCTTTGGCAGGCAGAATAAGAAGCCGATACCAGTCGGATAAGTATAACTTTTAAGCCTACTCTTCCCGAATGGGACTGAGGAGGCGAAGCTGTAAAAGATTGGGTGATAGTATGGTTTTTAGTAGGTTTGTCGCTTCTATGATCAGATCATGAGTTATACTAACACTTTTTTGTTTTTGATGCTTTTGGTGGTGGGTACTTCTTGTGTCACTAATAAGAAGTTTGTGCTGCTTCAAAAGGATGACTTGCATAATAAGAATCTATCCAAGGATAGTGTGGTGCGATCTTACCAGCCGGCTACTTTTGAATATAAGTTACAACCAGAAGACATTGTATATGTAACTTTTGAGAGTTTAACACCTGATGACTACGATTTTCTCAACCAGAATCCTATGATGCAGGGCGGTGGTAATATGAATCTTCAGGCAGGAAATGCATTACTCATTGGCGAGTTATTGGATTACAAGGGAGAAATTCCATTTCCTTTTTTAGGAAAAGTAAAACTTGGTGGATTATCTGTATTTGAGGCCCAAGATAGATTGCAGGCTATTGCGGAGCAGTATCTTGATAAGCCAGTAGTTAAAGTGCGGTTGATTAATTTTCGGTTTACGGTACTAGGGGAGGTGAATAAAGAGGGCACTATAAATATTAATAATAATCGGGTCACAATGCTCGAAGCACTTGGACTTGCTGGGGGTATGACTGACCTTGCTGACCGTGCGAATATTAAGTTGATAAGGCAGATTAATGGTAAAACGGAAATCCAATATCTGAATCTGCTTGATGAAGATTTTATTAATTCTCCGTACTACTATATTTATCAAAATGATGTGTTGATGGTTTCTTCTCTAAAGCAGCGACCTTATCGCAAGTATTTTGGTCAGAATATTTCACTTGTATTGTCCTCGCTTACATTGCTGTTGTTAACCATTTCTGTGATCAATCCAACTAAATAAATGGCGGACTCATTATTTGAACAGGAGTTGCAACAGACTCCACAAGGATTTACACTTGATTTTAAGCGGGTATTGTCACGGGCCATCCGCTTCTGGTACGTGATAGTGATATCTTTACGTGTTGCTTTTGCTATTGCTTTTTACAAAAACCGATACACACAACGAGTATATCCAATTACAGCCTCTATTTTAATTAAAGAAATGCAAGAAACGGGTGGCGCAGAAATCCTCTACAAAAACTCGCTAATCGATCCCTATCGCAATTATCTGAATGAACCCTACATTATTCGTTCCTATCCGCTTATCGAAAAGGTGGTTAAGGACCTCAACTTTCATATTAGTTTTTCAGAGGAAGGTTATATTGTAACCAGCGAAGTTTACACAGACTTTCCGGTTAAGGCCTATTGGTGCAATCCCGATGAAGTTACTACTGGTAATTTTATTTTTACACTAATAGATGAAAACCGCTACTCTTTGTCTAGGCTATCAAAACAAAATAAGGAAGTAAAGGCAGAAGTTTTTAACTTGAATGACTCTATTACTTTTCAGGATTTTTCACTTTGTATAAAGCGAGTAAAAGGAAATCGGTCTAGTACTTTTATAGGGAAGCCATTTATTCTGGAGATCAAAAATCCAACAAGTGTTGCGGGCTCCTATATCAGTAGGTTAAAAGTTGAATGGGCTGAGTTAGGTGCAGGAATCATAAATCTAAGTCTTACAGGAACTAATTACCAAAAGGAAGTAGATTTTCTGAATGCACTCGTAACCATCTATGGTGATCAAGACCTGGAGAAAAAAAATGAAGCAGCTTCCCGCACAGTAGCTTTTATTACCCGGCAGTTGAACGACATTCGGGATTCCCTTCGTATTGTTGAGTACCAGCTTGAGCGTTTTGGAAATAGTTCTCGAATGAAAGATATGAGTTCGGATGCTCAACGACTTATGGTTAGGCTGGAGACGTTTGAAGTTCAACGTGCCGAATTGTTAATTCGTCAGAATTATTTCCAGTATCTTGATGAATACCTGCTGCAGAGAGATAAGAATTTGGATCAAATAATATTGCCCTCCTCTATGGGTATTTCTGACCCTATTCTTACATCGTTACTTGGTAAAATGGTAGAAGAGCAACAGCAAATAAAAATGGTTGCAGATCCTGAACGCAGAAATCCGCTTTTGCTGAACCGCCTAGAAAGTATTAACCGCTTGAAGCAGGATGTTGGGGAAGCGCTCAAGACTTTAAAATCTACGGATAAAATCAAAATGGATTTCCTTACCCGACAATTTGCTGATGTTGAAAAACAACTTGGGCTCCTTCCTGCTTCAGAACGTCAACTTGTTGCAGTTCAAAGAAATTACTCCCTGTTGGAGAATTTGTATGTATTTCTCATGCAGAAGTTTTCGGAAGCCAATATCTCTAAAGCAGCTAATATATCTGATATTATGCTGGTTAATCCCCCAATGCGAGGCGGAGCTATTTCACCAAAGCCAATACAGAATTATACAATTGCCTTGATTTTGGGTCTTGCTATTCCTTTCGGTCTATTTGTGTTATTTGAGTTGGTTAATAATAGAGTTCAGTCAAAAGAGGATATAGAGAAGATGAGTTCAATGCCTTTTCTGGGTGGGGTTGGTCATAATAATTCAGGCAATAATTTAACAGTAAAACATAGCCCCAAATCCGGAGTAGCTGAGTCGTTCCGGGCACTTAGGTCAAACCTCAACTACTTTACTAGCAATAAAACAAAGCAAATCTTCATGGTTAGTAGTTCCATCAGTGGAGAAGGAAAAACATTTACTACCATTAACTTAGCTACTGTGTTTGCACTCTCTGGAAAGAAGACACTGATTGTTGGAGCCGATATGCGCAGGCCTAAAATTTTTGAAGATTTTAATTGTTTAAATACCACTGGGTTGAGTACTTACCTTTCAGGGTTAAATCAATTTAGTGAGGTTGTTCAATGTACCGAAATCGAAAATTTATTTCTAATCAGTGGAGGTCCAGTTCCTCCAAATCCTTCCGAACTATTATTGACCGATCGCTTCGATGTCTTTATTAAAACGGCTTTAGAAGGATTTGATTTTGTGATCATCGATACCCCTCCATTGGCCCTTGTTACAGATGCCTTTGTAATTTCTAAATTTGTCGATCATACCGTGTTCGTGTTACGACAAAATTACTCACCCAAAGAATTTGTGCGCAGTATTGATGAATTTTACCGCTCTGGTAAACTTAAAAACATGAGTATCATGCTGAATGATATTTATAAATCTGGCTTGGGTTATGGTTACGGACAAAGTTATGCCTACCAATATGGGTACGGTTATGGGTACGGGTATGGCTATGGTAGTAAAAAGAGGAATGGGCAGGGGTATTATGAAGATTAAAATTCTAAGGGGTGTCTTTAGCACAGAAAGCAGGTAAGGCAGCCACACTTCTAATATTTCGAAAAGGCTGGTCAACCTTAGTTAATTTGGGTGTAATGGCCATATTGGCTCGCCAACTGAATAAGGAGGATTTTGGAATTGTTGCAATATCATCCGTATTCCTGTCCTTAGTGTCCAGTGTTGGAATTGGTGGGCTTGGTGACTATATTATTTTTTATAAGGACCAGCACGAAGGCGAGATCAGGCAGGCTATTTTTTGGCTTAATCTCTTAGTTACTTTTTTAATAGTTATTCCTGTTTTTGGATTAGCCCATTGGTGGGCTAGTTTTTACGGCTCACCAGGTATTGAACAAATTTTATACCTTATAACTATTACCTTTATTTTTGAAATGCTTTCAACCGTACCCCGAAGCATTTTAAGAAGGCAGTTAGATTATCAGGCAATAGTTACAATCACTACCATTTTCGCAACGACAATCTCAATAGGAAAGGTAGCCTTTGCCCTAACTGGTTGGGGTGTATATAGCATTATTTTGCCATCATTGATCATCACACCAATTCAAACTGCGGTTTTTTATTATCAAGCAAAATTTACCCCAACACTAAACCTTTGCTTGCATAGGTGGCAAGAAGTGGTTAAGTATGTAAAGTATGTGGCGGGTGGGCAATTAATTACAAAATTAGTTAATGAGGGTGATACCCTGATCGTTGGTAAATTATTGGGAATGGAGAAGTTGGGGGTCTATAATCTTGCATTCGGGATAGGAAATATATTTAAGAATCAAGTACTTCCAATTGTTACTGAAGTTACTCTTCCTACTTTTTCAAAAATAGCACATGATCAAGAACGTTTAAGGAATGCATTTATCAAGCTGATTAGTGTTATTGCCTTGATATCTTTTCCAACTCTTTTTATACTCCAGGCATTAGCAGAACCATTTGTTCTGTTTTTATATGGACCCAAATGGAGTGAGGCAATTATACCTTTACAAATACTAATTATTTTTACAGTTTCACGATCAATTTCA
>DPSB01000457.1 GCA_003537495.1 Cytophagales bacterium
ACCCGATGATGAACCCGGAGTAACAACCATCCCTGCAGGAGGCTTCTTGATAATCTGGGCCGATAACCAATCCGAACAGGGGGCATTGCATGCTGATTTTGCTTTGAGCAATGCCGGTGAAGATATAGGCATCTATTACATTGATGGTCGCAAGATTGATGATTATACATTTGGCGCCCAAAGCGAAAATGTATCGTGGGGGAGAATTACCAACGGTGGTGCAACCTGGAAATCGTTTAGTTCACCAACACCGGGGCAATCCAATCAATAAATCAAAACTGTTCTATGCTTGAGTTATTTCCCGATCAGCCCGTTTACGAATACCCACAACTGATTAACATTACGTACTCATTTTTATGGGCCTTCTTATTGGCGTCCATCATCGCCATTACGCATAAGCTAACCTTTACGGGAGATTATTACCCAAAGAATTTTTTTCAATCGCTGATCTTAGGATCAGTTGTAACCACTTTGGTGATGATGGCTATTGGCGATAGCCTGGCCCGTGGCTTGGGGGTGTTTGGTGCAATGGCCATTATCCGTTTCAGAACCCGTATTGACGACCCGCGCGATGTGTTGTTCTTGTTTGCTGCATTAAGTACCGGCTTGGCTATTGGTGTATATGGATTTACCATTTCGTTTGTTGGATCAATTTTGTTTTGCCTAGTTGCTGTGTTGCTGCATATTTCCCCATTCAGAAGTTATGCACACCACAGTCATCTTTTCTTTACGCTTGACAGTAGCGACAGGTTAGAGACCGTACTTGAGGTTGTGAACAAATACTGTAAAGACATTCGGGCAATTACCATGTTGGTGAATAAAGAAAATGCCTTGCGTTATCATTATGGCATTTCATTAAAATCAACCGCCAGTAAAGTTGATTTGATGAAAGCCCTTCAACAGCTGGAAGGTGTTAAACAGCCCAAAATTTCTTCTCACGAAATAGAACAATCGTAATATGCGTTTTAACTGGTTCTATTTATTAATTGGTTTATTATTCTTCGCGATGTTGTTCATCAGCTCGCGATACTTCCGCGGAAGCGGAGATGCTGCTATCGGATTGGCTCAAACTAAAGAATATAAAATCAATTCTGAGAAATCGGCACTTGTGAAAGCATTGCCTGTAGTGCCCGGCATGCAAGTGAAAGAAGGCGATGTGCTGGTTGAACTAACCAGCCAGGAGTTAGAGATTGAAATTGCAAAACTGACTAACCGGATTGCCATCTTAAAATCGGAGCAAACCGAAAAAGCAAAATTAACAGAAGCCGCTATTGCCTACATCAAAGCCGAAAACAGTATTATTCTGGAAGAGTTGGATGCAGAAATTTTACAAACTACCAGCGAAGTAAAACTGAATGAGACGCTTACACGCGAATTTGTTTCGGCCGAAAAGCAAACAACCGAATCGCCTCTTGAGATAAAAATCAATTCACTGAAACAACAAAAAGCAAAACATCTGTTGGCTCAGGAAATAAAAATTCAGGACATCCGGCAGGAGCGTGCCACCGAACAACAATTATTAAAAAATCAGATTGTACTACAAGAGAGCGAACTTGAGTTGATGGAAAATGAACGCGGCAACTTACTTAAAAGAGCATCGGCACCGGGCGTAATTAAAAATGTGTATGTAAAGGCTGGTGAGCAGGTGAGTGCTTACACACAACTGCTGGAAGTAAATCCTTTACGACCCACTACCGTTGTTGTTTACCTGATCGGAAAAAAAGCAGATCGGTTTAGTGTTGGAGCTACTGTTACGGTTTCATCGTATGATCAACGTAGAAATGGCGTAACCGGTAAAGTGATCGGTTATGGATCTGTTATTGAACTTCCTGAAATTCTTCAAAAGTCAACCGCAGTAAAAGCCTTTGGGCAGGAAGTGTTTATTGAGATTCCGGCTGAGAATAATCTCGCCAATGGTGAAAAGGTATTGGTGCGATGAAATTAGCTTTCACTCTCGTACTTTATGTGTGTTACCTTCAGGTACAGGCGCAGGTTACTATAGAAGAATTTCTTAATTCCGCTTATCAGGAACCGCTTCTAAAATCGTTTGATGCCCAATACAATTTCCTTAACGACAAGAAAACTTATCGGCTTGCGCCCATTCAAAAACTGGAACTGAGAACCGAGAGCAATCAACTCGATCGCACCCGGCAGGATTATGGGTTACGGATCAATCCCGCTAATCCATTCGAGATAAAACGCACCAATCAATATTTCAAAGGGTATCAGGAGTTGTTAAGGTTAGATCGGGAGCGCACATTGAAGGAGTTGCTGTTTGCACGTTATGAAGTAGTTATTGGTTGGGTTTATTATCAGGAAATTCGCGATCTGAAAGAAGAAGATAAAAAGAACACCGAAAAGTTATTGTCCATTCTGGAAGGCCAACGCTACTCTGGTTTTTTTGATGCGGAAGATTACATCGAATTAAAAATGGAGCAGGTAGATAAAGTGATTGAACTGGAAGAAACATTTTTTGAAATCGACAACCAGAAGCGTAGGGTAGATGCTCACTATAGTGAAGCCCGGCTAAAGCAAATTGATTGGCCAGTAACTGAAATGATTTCATTGGAAAAACTTGAGAAAGTAGTGGATAGTGTTTTTAGTGCTGAACTACGTGCCGGTGAAGTTGCGTATCGCGAAAAGCAGATAGACCTGGCTAACCGCGAGTGGCAATTAGAGAAGGCCAATATCAACATGGGTTTTATTCAGACACAATACCAGCAATGGCGTACGGAACAAAACCGCAGGCCCTGGAGCATAAGTCTCGGTATAACCGTTCCCATCTTTAATCCCAATAAAGGTGATATGACCAAACGTAAACTCGAAATGCTGGAGGCAGAAGGTGAGTTTAACACAGCTAAAAACGATCAGCAGGCAGGCCTTGAAATTAGTCGCGAGAAAATTAAAAGTTTAATAAAGCGTTATCGCGAAATGCAGGCTATGACAGAGAACCTGAACGTAGGCGCAGTGGCCACTACCTTACAACAAATTAAAGACAGCAACCCGATGGCCGTAGTGCGCATGCAGAACAACCTGATCAAACTGAAAACAATGACCGCCCGTTTACGGCAAGAAATTTATTTGAGTTATATAGAGTTTCTGAGTTATGCCGAAATGTTGCAACAGCAACCGATTAGGAATTTTCTTTCAGCAGAATTAAATCCCATTCTAAGGTGATCAGGGTATTAGTTATCCTGCAACGTTGATTATTTAACATAATATAAATTATATAACTGTGGGTCAGGTCTCGAGAGCTATCGGACAAGCATAAAGTACCGGCAGGCCGCGCTCCCGATAACTATCGGGACCAGCGCAAGCCAAAGCCAGCACTACACATGGGTTCATAAACCATAAGACGCTTGATAAAAAAATTCTCAAATCTTTCTCCCCTGATTTGGAAATCTCAAGACTATCCCGCACTATTGCACTGTATTAGTTAAGTAATACAGTAAATCACGTGCAATGGTAAACATCAAAAACCTAAAGTTCAGGTACTCAAAAAAGCAAAATCCTCTTTTTGAGGAACTTAGCTGCGATCTAAGCTCCGGAAGCATAGTAGGGCTGCTGGGTAAGAATGGTGCTGGTAAGACTAGTTTGTTGAAATTGATGGTGGGCTTGCTCCAACCAACGGAAGGGTCGGTGAGCATTCTCGACCACCAACCATCTAAGCGTCACCCCTCCCTCCTGCAAGACATCTACTTTTTACCAGAAGAATTTCATCAGCCCGGAATCTCCATCAGAAAGTATGTGAAAGCAAATGCCGCATTCTATCCGAGATTTGATGAGGATCTGCTGAAGCGTTTGCTTACCGACTTTGAACTTCCCGATGATCGACAACTGAATCAATTTTCGTACGGTCAGAAGAAGAAATTTCTGATTGCATTCGCGCTCTCAACAAAGTGCAGGCTATTGGTTTTTGATGAACCTACCAATGGTCTTGATATACCCTCCAAAGCAATTTTCAGAAGGGTAATGGCTGGCTCGTTGGATGAAGATCAACTGGTGATTATTTCTACGCACCAGGTTAGGGATGTTGAGAACCTGATTGACAGAGTGCTGATGCTGGAGCAAGGAAAGTTTATCATGCAAAAGAATCTTCATGAGATCGCTTCAAAACTTCATTTTGCCACCACGTCATCACCCCATGGTGAAAATGTTTTGTACCATGAAATGGTACCGGGTGGTTATAAAGTGATCACACCTCAGACAGATGGAAGTTCCTCTGTAGACATTGAATTGTTATTCAATGCGATTTCTAATGGAACCGAAAAAATGAAAGCATATGTCAACTAATATATTCAGCGGAAAGCGATTTCAATTGCTGGTAAAGCAACACTTTATTCATAATGCACAATTTCTATTGTTATCGAGTGGTGCTTATGTAGGTGTGATCTTCATTGTATTGTCGCTCGTGCAAGTAGGCAACAGTCTTGAGCCACATCGATTAGAAATTTTTCAGGCTTTTCTGATCGGCTTTGTAACGGTGTTTGGGATTCTGTATGTAGGCCACTCCTTTCCAGCGTTCCGATCAAAAGAAAGTACAATCAGTTACCTGATGTTGCCAGCTTCGGCATTAGAGAAATTTCTCTTTGAATTTTTTAGCCGGATTGGAATTATTCTATTAACGCTTCCACTTTTGTTTTGGATCACCTTTCATTTACAGGGATACTTCTTCTCCCTATTTACCGATCAGATTTTCAAATCCGTGGGGCTTCAGCACCTGGTAAAGATTGATGATGATGTGCCGGCCCTGATTTATTGGCTTACAAGCGGTGGCGTGTTGTTCGCGCTTTCCCTTGCCTTTACAGGGGCAGCCATGTTTATGAAACAACCTTTGGTTAAATCACTTTTTGCAGTGGCCATGATTGTCATGTTCTTTGGTGGCTACAGCTACATCATTGTTGAGTATGTAGGTGTAGGAAGGTATAATCCGCCTGACACCCTGTTGCAGGTTCCCACAGAAGAGGAAACTGCGATCAAATTTTTTACCATTGCGTTTTTTGCCGCATCGGCAGTCATGCTTTTCGTAGCGTATTGTAAGTTAAAAGAGCGGGAGGTGTA
>DPSB01000456.1 GCA_003537495.1 Cytophagales bacterium
TGAATTACCTCGATAAAGGAGGAGTGATTATTTGTAAATCCGATAACAAAGACCCTCAGTATCCAACGTTTCCTCTGCCAGTTGAGAATATTAAAGAGGTTTGGAAATTCAAAATCAAGCTCACCCGTCAGGCACCAGAGCCATCCGGATTGTACGAGAGGATTAATGCACTGGAGGGAGATATGGTCTTATTGAAAGAACAACTAAGAAAGACTGGTTGATTACTGCTCTTTAAATATATCATCAATTTCGTTGACGGCCATGTTAATCTGTTTTGGTATTCCGAAGAGTTGAAAGATTTTTCTCACTTGTGGTACGTGGTAAAAATGTCCCGTCTTTTTACCTACTTCCTTTTCAACTTTTTTTATCCAATTCTGAAAAGTCAACCAACTTACTCCATACATCTGAGCTAATTGCTTGTGGTTAAGAGGTCTTAAAACAAAGACCTCTTCTTTTTTTCCGTTATTATCCTTCATCTTCATTCCGTCTTTGTCGATGACAATAATATTGCAGAGAAAACCTACCCCTTAATACTTATGAAGGATTGTAAAATATTATGAATGATTATGAATGAATTCAATATTAAACTTGGTTGGAGGGAATAATCGAATTTGAGTTGAAATACAGTTGAAAAAGAGTTGAAAATATTTAAAGAAAGATTAAAGAGAGTTGTTTTAATCTTTCATAGATGACGAATGTCATTGAAACTCAGAGTAAGGTTTTGTAAACTTTACGTACTAATAAATAAAGTGCAATGAAATCGCAACTAAATTTAATAAACAAAGTACTGTTTGCATTTATTTGCCTGCTGATCGTATCCTGTAATGAGGATGAAATAGGGAATAATGCCATTGTTAAGGATATCGATGGGAATATCTATCACACCGTAAAAATTGGAACACAGACCTGGATGGTTGAAAACCTGAAGACAACCAAATTCCGTGATGGCTCCAGTATTCCAAATGTTACAGATAATAACGACTGGACGAATCACGGTGACATGAACATGGGTGCATACTGTGATTACAATAATATGGTCAGTTATTCAAACACCTATGGTAGACTTTACAACTGGCATGCTGTTACTGATGAGCGTAACATATGCCCTCCTGGCTGGCACGTACCGTCCAGCGCAGAATGGGAAACCCTAATTTCATTTTTAGGCGGAAAAACTGAAGCAGGAGGTGCCATGAAAGAAAAGGGCACAACGCATTGTAGCGGTCCGAATATTGGAGGCACCAATAGCAGTGGATTTACTGCCCTACCTGGTGGTTGCCGGCAAATAAATAGTGGAATGTATTTTGGAAATGGTACAGCATGTACCTGGTGGTCTAGCACGGAAATTAATGCACAGACAGCCTGGTACTGTCAATTATATTTCGACCAAACCAGCATTAATAGAATGGCCTTTGATAAGTCATCAGGATGTTCTATCCGCTTGATTAAGGACTAAAACGAGTCAGGTAGTTTTAATTGAAAGTCATTCTTTGAATTCTTACCGCATTCAATATGGCCAACAATGCTACCCCTACATCAGCAAACACAGCCTCCCACATAGTAGCCAGGCCGCCTGCACCGAGCGCCATCACAATTACCTTTACTCCAAAAGCTAAGGCAATGTTTTGCCAAACTATCTGATTGGTTGCTTTACCAATCTTGATTGCGGTTACTATTTTGGACGGCTGATCCGTTTGTATTACCACATCTGCTGTTTCAATGGCAGCATCACTTCCTAGTCCGCCCATAGCAATGCCTACATCACTCAAAGCAAGAACGGGGGCATCGTTAATTCCATCACCAACAAA
This sequence comes from Cytophagales bacterium, assembly GCA_003537495.1. GTDB lineage: Bacteria > Bacteroidota > Bacteroidia > Cytophagales > Cyclobacteriaceae > ELB16-189. The sequence continues at coordinate 1,806 of DPSB01000456.1, forward strand.
GGCAACGGCTTCTTTTTTTCCCTTTTTAATCGCTTCTACTTTCTCAACCTTGTGCTCAGGAAGTAGTTCTCCGTAAGCCTGATCAATTCCTAATGTCTTAGCTACCCTATCAGACACTGTCTGTTTATCTCCACTCAGCATAATGGTTTTGATATGGAGCGCATGCATTCGTTCAATGGCCTGCTTGCTGTCTTCTTTGATTTCGTCAGCAATGGTTATATACCCAACAAATTGTTTGTCTATGGCTACGGTAACAATAGTATCGGAAATACTTAAAGTTTCCTGATCGACTGTTACTCCAAACTTTGATAATAGCTTCGGGTTACCCGCCAGGCCCTCTTTGCCTTGAATCATTCATTTCAATCCATGTCCTTTTATTTCTTCGAGAGCATCCACGGAGATTTTTTCATAGCTGCCTACTGAATACTCAACCCTGGCCTTGGCGACCGGATGAGTTGATTTGGCCTCTAATGCCGCAACCATGGGAAGCCATTCCTTTTCATCCATCCCTTTGCTTACCACTTGCTGCACTTTAAAAACTCCTTTGGTAAGCGTTCCTGTTTTATCCATTACAATAGTATCCACGCGTGTCATCAGGTCGAGGTAGTTTGATCCCTTGAACAAAATACCATTGCGCGAACCCGCGCCTATACCTCCAAAGTATCCTAATGGTATTGCCACAACCAAAGCACACGGGCAGGATATCACCAGAAAAATCAATGCGCGATACAACCACTGGTCAAAACTATATTCTTGCACAAAGAAGTAGGGCAATAAGGTAAGAGCGATGGCAAGAAATACAACAATAGGTGTATATACTTTTGCAAACCTTCTAATGAACAACTCTGTCTTCGCCTTTCGTCCTGTGGCATTTTGTACCAACTCAAGAATTCTTGCTAATGAACTTTCATTGAAAAGTTTTGTAACCTTTAAATCAACCACCTTTGATTCATTAATCATTCCTGCTAATACTGTTTCACCTTTCTCAATAGTTTTTGGTTTACTCTCACCGGTTAAGGCGGCAGTATTAAAAGAACTTCCTTCACTCAACATCTCGCCATCCAGCGGAACACGTTCACCAACTTTTATTAATATTGACTCACCCACCAGCACTTCAGTTGGATCAACATTTACGAGATTACCATTACGATACACTGAGGCCACATCAGGTCTTACATCCATGAGTGCTTTTATGCTTCGCTTGGCCCGATTGACTGCCGCACTTTGAAATAGTTCACCAATTGCATAGAAGACCATCACGGCAACGCCTTCAGGATACTCACCAATATAGAATGCGCCCATCGTGGCAATACTCATCAGAATAAATTCTGTAAAAACTTCACCACGAAATGCGTAACGCAGCCCCTTTAGTAAAACAGGAAGTCCAACCGGAAAGTATGCAATAGCATACCATCCAAACCGGACAAACCCAGTAAACCACGATGGACTTACTAGATTGTCAAGTATTAACCCCGCGATCAATAAAACAAAACTTGCCATTGCCGATAGCCACTCTTTGTTAATGCCACCCGCTTCATCATGATCGTGATCACCGTCACCTTTACTTTTGTTCGGTGGTAGTACGATTGGCGTACCAGGTTCACAACACCCTGTCTCTTCTTTATTATTTTTGATCTGTTCAGAAGACATACTGTAAATGTTTATTAATGAATGAAAAATGAAGCAATTCCTGTAAGCACCAGTGTAATACCCGTAATGATTCCAGCATTATGTTCCAACGAATGCCAATTAAGTTTTAGTAAACCTGTGAAGGTAAAGCGTACCCATACCAACATACCACCAACTGTAACCACAGTATAAAGCGTTGCTAGCATGGCAACCATCCACCAACCGTGGCTACCTGCCAAAAGAAAATAGGCTTCGATTTCCAGGCATGGAGAAAAGAACATCGCCAGTGCGAGGCTGGCAATAATCTTTTTGTCTGAAACTATTTCGTCATGCTTATGTAGATGAAAGTGTTTGTGTTTGTGATGTTGATAGATGTAAAATAATCCTAATGCTATAAGAACTGATGGCGCAATAAAGTGAGTAAAATAGTTAATCCTATCGGCCAGTGTGATGCCGATCAATCCGACAACAATGCCTACCATCACCGTACTCAATGCATGTGACAAGCCAGCGATAAACGTAATAGATGTAGTACGGTTCAATGACCAACCTTCTTTTTTTGAAATAGCAAGTACCGGAAGCCAATGATTTGGAATCAGGGCATGCAGTACACTTAATACAAGACTTCCAGCAATCAGTGTTATCATCTTAATTTCGGTAAGATATTAATATGGCATCAAGGCATATTCTAGTGTTCTTCCTCTGAGGCTCCCTGTGATTTTGATAAAATGTAAAACGCTCCTTTAATAACGATTTTTGAATTTTGCTTTATCTCTTCCAAGGGTTTGATTTCAATATATCCTAAATCAGTAATCCCTGTCACGACCTCTACCTTCTGAAAATGCATTGCCTCCGATTTATTGTCTTCTTCTACAAGAGCAAAGATGTAGTTCTTTCCATCTGATTTGACAATGGCATCAACGGGAACTGCCGGCATGGTTTGACTTCCAACATCAATGGATGCTGAAACATACATCCCAGGAAAAAGCTTTAAGCCTCTCACATTCCTTACCACTGCATGGGCGAGCACTGCTTTACTTTCGCCTTCAAACGATTGGTTAACACCGTAAATCTCCCCCTGAATCTGTTGATTATTTTGATTGGTTAGCATGAAATTTACCTTCTGCCCAATTTTAACTTTAAACAAATCTTTCTCGTACACCTGGAGATCGCAATGAATCTGAGAGTTATCCACAATATCCATAATCACCTTTCCCGGCTCTACGAACGAGCCCAGGTTTACATCAATGTGCGCAACAACTCCACTGATGGGTGCAACAACGGATAGGTTAGAAATTATTTCTCCGGCAGAAAGCTGATTAAGATTTACATTAAGTTGTTGCAACTGCTTCGCCAACGATTGAAGCTTTGCTTTTTCAGAAAGATAATTGGATTCGGATTGTTGAAATACTTTTCCTGTTCCGGCATTCCTCTCATTGAGTTCTTTTTGTCGTTGAAATTCTTTTTCGATATAATTAAAACTACTTTGATTGGTAAGATACTCCTGTTGCATTTTGATGAATTCAAGATTTCCAATCGTGAGAAGCACCTGGCCTTTCTTAACATAGCTGCCCTCCAGTACAAAAATCTGCTTTACTGATCCTCCCATAAGCACTGAAATATCGGCTCTGTTTTGGGGAGGCACCTCCAGTTTTCCGCTTGCTTTAACAATAGCACTAAGATTTTTTTCTTCCAGAGTATCTATCTCAATACCAACGGCATTAATTTGTTCTTGTGTCAGTTCAATAATATCTGAGGATTCTTCATCATGGTTTTCTGCTTGCTCTTCGGTAGCTTCTTTTTCATTGTTGCAAGCTGAAATTATCAGAAGAAAAAGAAGAAAGGTATATGTTTTTAATGTTTTCATGGTTGATTATTTATCATGTTAGCCGTTCAGTAATATTAGTTAGCCGAACCGGTGATATACTCAATGTTTATAATGGTTTGATTGTAGTTATTTACCGTGTCTATATAAAGGAGTTTACTCTGCACGGCCTGTGAAGTGTTTTGAATAAACTCAACATATCCGATTTCGCCCTTACTATAAGCAAATGCGGCAATACTCAATAGTTCATCGGCCTGCTGTAAACCACTGGTTTCAAAATACAGTAAAGTGTACTGTAACTTTTGTAGTTGTTGCAATTGCTGGTTGTAGGTCGACTTTAGAATATTGCTCGTGTTTTGAAGTTCAGCGTAGGACTTTTCATTATTAATTTTTGCGGCCTGAATACGACCTTGTTGCCCATTAAAGAAAAGTGGAATAGCTAAACCAACTTCAAATCCGCCACTGCGTGTACCTGGAAAGTAGGAACGTGTAATGTCAGCAGGGTTGTAGGCAGAGAGCAGTGCCTGGCGATTAAACCCAACTGTAAGATCAGGCATAAACTTGTTCTTCTCTAATTTTAGTTGTGAGGCTGTTACACTGGTTTTTTGACGGTGAAAATTGAGTAGCGGATTCTGAGCTATGGCAGAAGTATCGGGTAAAAGATCAAGAGTAAGTTTTGGTAAACCCGTATCTTGGGGAATAATGACTTCGTTTGTGTTCAGAAGCTTTTGTAATTCCTGCTGGTAGATGTGTAAGTCTACTTCTGCCTGTTGCTTTAGTAATTGCACTTCTTTCGAGCGGTTGATAGCTGAA